>DATAIA010000778.1:0-3877 GCA_036262895.1 Xanthobacteraceae bacterium | reverse complement strand
TCGGCGAACTGATACCCGCGGTCCTCGACGTGAACACTGGCCTTTCCATGCGGAACGTAGCGGCCGTTAACGTACGCAATTCGTGACATTGCCGTCCCCAATCGTTCGCGCTGATTGCAACCTCAGCCGATCCCCAGTGCTCTTAATTTGCGATGCAGGGCGGAGCGCTCCATTCCGACGAATTCGGCAGTTCTCGAAATATTGCCCCCAAAGCGGTTGATTTGTGCCAGCAGATATTCGCGCTCGAATACTTCCCGCGCATCGCGCAGCGCCAAACCCATCAAGTGCTCTCCGCCATTTCCATTTGGCATGTTTGGAATCATAGCGCCCACGTCCTGCGGAAGCATATTGGCCGTAATGACCGCATCAGGATCGCCTCCCGCGAGGATCATCAACCGCTCAACATTGTTGCGCAACTGCCGAACGTTTCCGGGCCAATCGTGAGATTGCAATACGGCAATCGCATCTTCGCCAATGCGCCGCTTCGGCAAGCCAGTCGCCTGGGAAATTTGTTCAATGAAGTAATTCACGAGCGGCGGCACGTCCTCCCGACGCTCGGTCAGCGGTGGAACACGGAAGGGCACGACGGCAAGGCGATGAAACAGGTCTTCGCGCATACGGCCGGCGGCAACCTCCTCATCAAGATTCCGGCTGGTCGATGAAATGATCCGTACGTCTACGTTGACATTCACGCTGCCGCCTACCCGCTGGAACGTCTGGTCAACAAGGACACGTAAAATTTTATTTTGCGTTTCGCGCGGCATATCGGCGACTTCATCGATGAAAAGGCTGCCGCCATGTGCCTCTTCGAGAGCGCCAACCTTCCGGCCTTGCGAGCCGTTGACCGATTCAACACCGAACAATTCGACTTCCATCAATTCGGGCGTGATAGCCGCAGCATTGATAACAACGAAAGGTCCGCTCGACCGGCTCGACATCGCATGGACGCTACGCGCGGCAAGCTCTTTGCCAGATCCCGACGGGCCGACAATCAGGATTCGGCTATTGGTTGGCGCCACTTTCTCGATCGTCAGCCGCAACTGATGCATCGCCGATGAATCACCGATGAGCTTTGTCGGCAGCGGCGACAGCTGCTTAAGTTCTTTGACCTCACGTTTGAGCCGGAACGTCTCGAGCGCCCGCTCGGCGATCAGGATCAGGCGGTCGGCCTTGAATGGCTTCTCGATGAAATCATAAGCACCGAGTTTGATTGCGGAAACGGCTGTTTCAATGTTGCCGTGCCCGGAAATCATGACGATCGGCAATTCGGGATGCTCTGCTTTGATGGCGCTGAGCAACTGCAAACCGTCGAGCTTGCTGCCCTGCAGCCAGATATCGAGAAAAATCAGATTTGGGCGTCGTGCCGCAATCGATGACAGCGCATCATCACTGTTGCGAGCGGTGCGCGTGGCATGGCCTTCGTCCTGAAGAATACCCGCAACCAGTTCGCGAATATCCGCTTCATCATCGACGATCAGGATGTCGGATGCCATGCTTAGTTGCTCTGACTGACTGCTTCGGGAAGTTTAGGTGTCTGTTCGTCGCCCACGGGAATAGCCGCTGCCGCAAATTGCAGCCGAGCCCAAGCACCTCGCCTGCCGGAAGCATTCGGCGGTGCGTCGTTGAGTTCTAATCGGCCCCCGTGTTCCTCAAGAATGCGACCAACAATGGCCAATCCAAGGCCAGTCCCCTTTTCACGGGTCGTGACATAGGGTTCGAGGAGCCGGCTGCGATTTTCTTTTGGCAGGCCGCCACCATTATCAATGACGTCGATCACAACGTACGCACCGTCCCGCATTGCCGAGACATGGATCTCGCCACGGCCAAGCTGTTCTTTCGGAACCGCCTCGATCGCCTCAGATGCATTCTTGATGATGTTGGTGAGAGCTTGCGATATGAGCCGACGGTCAAACTGCGCCGGCATCGGATCCTCGGCCGTCTTTACGTCGATCTCGATTTCCGGATTCCCCACGCGCATCAGAAATGCGACTTGGCGGACCGTATCTGCGACATCCTCTGAAGCAATCACCGGCTTCGGCATGCGGGCGAAGCGCGAGAACTCGTCGACCATCCGCTTGATGTCATCGACCTGACGGACGATCGTATCGGTACATTGCTCAAATATTGCACGGTCTTCGGTGATCACCGACCCGTACTTGCGGCGCAACCGCTCTGCTGAAAGCTGAATCGGAGTAAGCGGATTTTTGATCTCATGGGCGATACGCCGCGCAATATCCGCCCAGGCAGAGGTTCGCTGCGCTGTTACCAGATCGGTGATGTCGTCGAGTGTGATAACGTAGCCGTGCTCACCTTCGCTTGATTGTTCGGTGGTCACGCGGATTGAGAGATTTCGCTCGCGATCATCACGGCTGATTGTGACCTGACCTTGGATGAGCCGCTGTGATGTTTCCTGAGCCTCTCCAAACAGAGTTGTCAGTTCAGGAACCACCTCAACCAGTAATCGGCCAACCGCTTCTCCCTGGGTCTGCGCAATCAATCGCTCTGCTGAACGATTGAGGATGCTAATCCGGCCGGCGGAATCAACACCGACCACACCTGCGCTCGCACCCGCCAACACCGCCTCGGTGAATCGACGGCGACTATCGATGAGATCATGCGCGCGCATCAAGTCGTCGCGTTGAGTACGCAACTCGTCGGTCATGGTGTTGAAGGTTTCACCAAGCTGAGAGAGATCGCCTTCTGCATCATGAACAGGAACCTGAACGTACAGATTGCCTTTCGAGACTTGGTTTGCTGCCCCAATCAGGCGGCGAATGGGAGCAACAAGGCGATTGGCAAAATTCAAACCGATCCACACTGCGGAAAGCAGCAGTATCAAGGCGATGACGGTGTACATCAGCCCGAACGCGATCTGAACGCCAAGGCGACGCTCGCCAAGGCTGCGATATTCGGCAACGCTTTCCTGCGTCGCTTGCAACTGTTCAACCACACGCGGATCGAGCGGCCGGGCTACATAAAGATAGGTGTCATCATAGCCACCCAGCTTGATAATAGCCGCCACGGTTTTTGCTTCAGCCAGAAGCGCGATCTGCGGCTCGGTATCTTTAACCTCGCTTAATATGTTGGCTGAGGGTGCCGCCGGGAAATCGCGAGCGCCGTCCAAAGTGATCCGCTCTATGACGGAGAGATCGCCTTTCATCAGCAGCGCATATGGCAAGCCGCGGATCGAGGCCTGCGCGTTCATGAATTGGCGAAACCGTTCGCGATCCTGCTCAAAAAGTGGGCGCACCCGAGCGAAGTCGTAAGACATTGCCAGAATATCGCCGCGGATCATCGCGGCATGCTCGCGCAGATAGGCTTGAGCTACTGTGAGCGAGTTTTCGATCACTGCCTGGGTGCGCGTGGAAAACCAGCGGTCGAGGCCACGATCCAGCGTAATGCTCGCGACGATCGCAACGAGGATCGCCGGGACGGCCGCGATGACCGAAAACAGCCCGACGATTCTCACATGGAGCCGGGCCCCTGCCCGCCCATAGCGGCGGGCCTGAATGATCTGCCAGACCTCGCCTCCGATCACCGCGAGCAAAATCAACGCGGTCGCCAGATTCACCAGCAGCACACTGACCACCACCCGGTGGTTGGGGGAAATTGGGGTCAAACCCGTCAGCACGAGGAATGTGACGAGGGCGGATAGCAAGGCGAGCGCAACCGCGAGCGGCCCAAGCGCCCTGATCGCCAATCCTCCGTTTTTCGGATTGGCTGATGCGGCAGCTTTCGAGATCGCGATCTCGTCGACGCTCGTCATGGCAGTTTGAGCCAATGAATGAAGGGATGGGAAAGTCGCCGGAGCAGAAAGGAGCCATCCGCCGTGATAATCAAGTCACGACTGATGCTTTTATACAACAATGTTGCTCAA
>DATAIA010000777.1:0-2544 GCA_036262895.1 Xanthobacteraceae bacterium | reverse complement strand
AACGGTGCCGTGATCGCCAGTAAGGCGCAGCCAATCACAACGTCGAGGGAGCGCTTCATCTGATCTGGCGCGCCGTGCTCGTCGGTGGGTTGCTGAACTCGGAAATGGCGCATCGCGATAGCCTAACCCCGCCGTGTGACGCTGCCCTTACACATTCGTTAATTTTGGGAGCCGATTTCCCTCAAATTCTACATATCCGCGAAAGCACGTCCATGACATAGAGGGTTAATACGACCTCGAATTGCGCCCACGATAAGCGCATCCGGTCCCATGACGCTCGGGCGCTTTGGTTATCCATAGCTGTTCTTCATATTGTTGTACGGAGCGTAGTTCGGGCCGGGGCATCCCGTCAGCCCGACGATCGTGAGTAGGAGCAAGACAAATAGCCCCGCACGCATGCCGAAACGTAAAAGCGGATCGGTGGCGGTCCGCTGTTCGAGAATTGACTGGACTGTAAGGCTGTCTTGCCATCGGCATTGGGCACAAAGCAGATCGACACCGCTATATCGCCATCTTCGCTCTTTTCAATGTGCCGTATGAGCGCCCCACCAGGGACCGGCATCATAAAGGTTGTGTGATCGTACGCTTCCTAGCTGATTTCAGTCCATCTGTCGCGCATCGGCTCAACCCTATCGATACTCTTGTCGTTACGACTCCCCCAACGTGACTTGCTGATCATCCGACTCACTTGCTGGCGGCGTATTTATATCCGCGGCCGCTTTAGCGTGTTGCGCCGCGAGCCGTCGCAAATACCGACGAAGGCTGGGCAGGTGCTCAATCTCCGCCAATTCGCGAAACTGCGCAGCTTTGTCGCGGTAGTGCTCCGCGCGGAGACGAGCCCCGTATGGCATGTTGATCCTCCATCCGCGTGTAGGTCTTCCTTGGCCTAGCGGCTTACCTCAAGGTTGTGACAAATTTGGGTCGCACGCGAGATGTGGGACGCCGCATCGCAGCACCTGCTGGCCCGAGCTATTGAGGAGTTCTCGATGTGCTTCCGCGACTGGGTTTCCAGGCTTGCGCACAGCTATCCAGCACACTCAACGCGTGAGTTTTTTCCGGAACTGATAACGGCGTCGAGGCGCAACCAGAGTAAATCTTGGTCCGTTCACGCGCGGTGCCCGGCCGCAGGAATTGTGCCCGTTGTGTGTACCATTGAAGTGGAAGGGGTATCATGCTCCCGCGAATAAAAGTTCTTCTCGCTCTATATGTCGCCTCGTGGCTGGTTTTCCCGGTAATGGCTCAGCAAAATCCTCCGTTTCAGGGGCCACACTGCGACGCATTCACGAAGAACGCGGAGGGTGAGTGGGTCGCAAAACAGGACATGACCATCTTAGGGCCCTTTGGTCCGGTGAACATCAAAGCGGGTCAGCCCGTTGATGATGAGATGCAAGAGCGCCTGGACGATCTGTGCAAATAAAAATACCCGTCGGCAAGCTTACATTTTGTGTGATCATACTGCTCGAGCGATGAGATAGGGCCGAACGATTTTGCTCGTTACGGCTCTTTTCCCTGTACGGCGATATCGCAACCAGCCGATTACCGCATAACCGAATTCATCCAGGCGTGCGAACGCTGGGACATGGTGCATGCCTCGATCGAGAATGCGAAAGCGAAACGCGGTGCGGGTGCGTTCGGTATTAGATGCGCGTCGCTTTCTGAGGGCCGAAAGTCAGGCTAATCCAGAGTAAGGGTGATGTCGCTCAAGTCGATTTTTGCACCGATGGTTGCCTGCGTCGCTGGGTCCTGTCGAGCGTGCTCGGCCCGAAGGAATCTAAGTCGAGCTGCGCTGCATGTCCCGCAGTGAAAAACCAGCATCTTATGCCGAAGCCTCAAGACAACGGAACCAGAGCGGCTTCTGAGGTACTGTCGCGGGATACACAGGAAGGAGGTCGACCTACACCGAAAACAGGTCCAGAACCGCAGGTGGCACTAGCACCTATCGAGTTGGATTCGACCAATAAGTCAGCTGATGTTGAACAGGGAACATCCAATGCGGCTGATCCGTCAGTGTCCAAACGGTCTGAAGCAAACACTAGCAGTACAGAGATCGAGGCCGACGAGTTGCATCACGATACAGCGGTAAGCGAGTCGACGAATCTATCGCGAAGCGCCGACTCGGCCACCAGTTATACACCAGAACAACTGCCGCTCAGCTATGTTGAGAGTGCCGCCTTCATCAGTCGTGGTGATGTGCTAATGGGTACCGGAGATTAGCTTCAGCCAGACAGTTCTATGAGCGAGCTGCCGATCATGGAGACGGGCGCGCTGCACTCAGGATGGGCGAAACTTATGACCCGGGTTTCTTGACGAAAAGCCGAATAAACGGAGCCTGCGGTGATGCGCTATTGGCTGCTCGGTGGTATCTACGCGCGCTAGAACTGGGGGTGCCAGACGCGGCTGTGCTATTCAAGCCTGTGGTATCGGCTGATCGCCGCTGACAATTCGTTGGTCCGCCTCCCGGCGCTCAGCGGAAGCTCATGAGCGAGATAAAGTGCTTCCGGTTTTGCCCCCACTTTTCCGGACCTTCCTTTGACACGGCTTGAG
>DATAIA010000776.1:0-10773 GCA_036262895.1 Xanthobacteraceae bacterium | reverse complement strand
TATGGCGGCCTTGCCCGTGCCGGACTCCCGAAGGGGTCGAAGCGGGATTCTTATTCTTAACTCCGAAGTCATCCTTCGAGGCTCGGCGGCGCTGCCGCCTCGCACCTCAGGATGACGACTAATTGGCTAAATCGTAAAACTTGTTCCGCAGCCGCAGGACGCGGTCGCAATCGGATTTTTGATCTTGAATGATGCGCCGATGAGGTCGTCGACGAAATCGATTTCGGCGCCTTCCATATATTTGATCGAAATCGGATCGATCAGCACCACCGCAGCATCACGAGTGATGACGATGTCATCGGCCGCCTTATCCTGAGCGACATCGAACTTGTATTGGAAACCGGAGCAGCCGCCCCCTTCCACGCTCACCCGAAGCATGGATCCGGCCGGCTCCTTCTTCAGGATGGCTGAGATTTGCTGGGCTGCGGGCCCGCTCATGGTTACCGATGTATTCATATCGCTTGTAGCCTTGCCAGGGTGGATGTCTGATAGTTAAGTGCGCTCCGGCCTCTGGTCAATGCTGGATTGCTAGTGCCTACACTGGTTGCGGCAAACTCGTTTTAGGAACTTCAAAACAGGGCACTAGATTCAAAACAGGGCACTAATGTGAGGAGCCATGGCTGTTGAAACGGGCCGCGAGCGTGCCGCCTATGCGGCCGATCCGGGGCAAAGCCGCGGACGTATTCACCAGGAACCGGCAAGTCCGAGACGGAATCCGTTCCGGCGCGACAGCGACCGGATCATCCACTCCACGGCTTTCCGCCGCCTCAAACACAAAACCCAGGTCTTCGTCTTTCACGAAGGAGACCATTATCGCACGCGCCTGACGCACACACTGGAAGTGGCGCAGATTGCGCGCTCGTTGGCGCGCGCGCTTGGGCTTGATGAGGACCTCGCGGAGGGACTGGCGCTTGCTCACGATCTCGGCCATCCGCCATTTGGCCATGCCGGCGAGAAGGCACTTGATGAATGCCTCGCTGGTTATGGCGGATTCGACCACAACGCCCAAACCCTGCGTGTTGTGACCTTGACCGAGCGTCGTTATCCGGAATTCGACGGGCTCAATCTGACGTGGGAAATGCTGGAAGGGTTGGTCAAACATAACGGCCCACTGACCGATCAAACAGGAAAGCCGATTGGCCGGTATCTCGAGCAGGGCATTCCGGCATCTATCCGGCTGCATGCCGAAAAGCAGGATCTGATGTTGTGGAGTTATGCAAGCGCCGAGGCGCAAGTCGCGGCGATTGCTGACGATATCGCTTATAATGCCCACGACATCGATGATGGATTGCGAGCGGATTTATTCAGGCTCGATGATCTTGCAGTGATCCCGGCGATTGCGGACGTGCTTGCCGCAATCCGTAGTGCCTATCCAAACCTTGATGACGCGCGGACCGTGCATGAACTGGTGCGCCGCCTCATTGCCCTGATGATCGAAGATGTGATCCAGGAATCAGATCGCCGTTTTCAGGCGGCCGGTCCCTCAAATGCTGACGATGTGCGGCGTGCGCAGGCCCCTTTTGTTGTCTTCTCGCCGGCGATGGTGAAAACCGATCAAGACATCAAGACCTTTTTGTTCGCGCATATGTACCGGCACGAGAGGGTCATGAACATCATGGCCGATGCCCAGACCGTCGTCCGCGAGCTTTTTAACCATTACATGGTCCACCCAGATGACATGCCCGGCGAATGGGCCCAAGACTTAGGCGCGGGCGACGCGGTTGCGAGGTCTCGCCGGATTGCGGACTTCATCGCCGGGATGACGGACCGTTACGCCTTGATCGAACATTCCCGGCACTTTGACTCGACCCCTGAATTGGTTTAGCTGCGCCCTCTCCATGAACGTTTTTAGTGTCTTTACCGATCACGTCCGCAACGCCGTTACCAGCCTGGTTCGCACCGGGGGGATTGCCGGCGAGCCGAACCTGGACCGGATTATCGTCGAGCTGCCGCGGGACGCGAGCCATGGCGATCTTGCAACCAATGCCGCCATGGTGCTGGCAAAAGATGTAGGGCTCAAACCGCGCGATCTGGCTGAGAAGATAGCTGGCGAGCTTCGCAAGCTTGCCGAAGTCGCGGACGTTGAGGTCGCAGGGCCAGGTTTCATCAATCTGACGCTCAACCGCTCGGTCTGGCGTGTGGCTCTGGCCGATGCCATCAAGGCTGGGATCGAATATGGGCGCAGTCAGATAGGTCGCGATGAGCGGGTCAATGTCGAATACGTATCGGCAAATCCCACGGGGCCGATGCATATCGGCCATTGTCGTGGCGCTGTCTTCGGTGATGCGCTAGCGGCGCTGCTGGAATTTTCGGGCTACTCGGTCAGTCGCGAATATTACATCAACGATGCCGGCGTGCAGGTCGATGTTCTCGCCCGTTCGGTGTTTCTGCGGTATCGCGAGGCGCTTGGCGAAACGATCGGTGAAATTCCCGAGGGGCTTTACCCCGGGGATTATCTCAAACCTGTCGGTGAAGCGCTTGCATCTGAACATGGAGCGGCGCTGAAGGACATGCCGGAGGCGCAGTCCCTTCCACTCGTCCGCGCCAAGGCAATCGACATGATGATGGCGGCGATCCGCGATGATCTCGCCGCGCTTAACGTCAAACATGAAGTATTCTTTTCCGAACGGTCGCTGGTCGAAGGGCAGGCAGATATCGTCGGCGCGACGATCAATGATTTGAAGGCTCAAGGACAGGTCTATGAGGGCCGGTTGCCGCCGCCAAAAGGTCAACCGATCGAAGATTGGGAAGACCGCGAACAAACTTTGTTCCGCAGCACGGCATTTGGAGACGATGTCGACCGGCCGTTGCTGAAATCGGACGGCAGTTACACCTACTTTGCTTCCGACATCGCCTATCACAAGTCCAAGTTTGATCGTGGCTTCCGCAATATGATCGACGTTTGGGGCGCCGATCATGGCGGCTATGTCAAACGGATGCAGGCGGCTGTGAAAGCGGTGTCGGACGGACAGGCCGAACTTGATATCAAGCTTGTTCAACTGGTGCGTCTGCTACGCGGCGGCGAGCCGGTAAAAATGTCAAAGCGCGCCGGCGACTTTGTTTCCATGCGGGACGTGGTCAATGAAGTTGGTCGCGATGCCGTTCGCTTCATGATGCTCTACCGTAAGAACGATGCACCGCTCGACTTCGATCTTGCCAAGGTCATCGAACAGTCCCGCGACAATCCCGTGTTTTATGTTCAGTACGGACATGCGCGTGGGCAATCGGTATTTCGCAACGCGCGCGAAGTGATCTCAAACTTGCCGGAAAATGCCGGAGAGCGCGCGGGCTTTCTCTCCAGCGCGGAGCTTGAGCGACTCAGTGATGACGCAGAGTTGTCCTTGATGAAGCGCATTGCGCTTTATCCCCGGCTGGTCGAAGCTGCGGCACAGGCGCACGAGCCGCATCGAATTGCGTTCTATCTTTATGAACTCGCAAGCGAATTGCATGCGCTGTGGACACGAGGAAAAGACCTGCCTCATTTACGCTTCATTATCCAGAATGATCGAGAAATGACCTTGGCACGTCTGGCGCTGATCCAGGGCGTAGTCACCGTCCTCGCTTCCGGGCTGACATTGCTCGGCGTTGGGGCACCTGATGAGATGCGGTGATTACACTGGGCGGCAGTTGAAGCGGGGCCCTGATGCCGCGCGGCAAACCGAGACGATGTCCGAACCGGTGGCAGTGTAGGTATGGCCGAACATATTCCTTATCGACCTCATCGTGGCGATCCGCGCATCGACGATCAGCGTGGACGCGATCAATATGCGCCCAGTCGCGCTCCAGGCGGTGGGGCCGCACAGCCGGCCAATGATCCGCTTGCGGAGCTTGCCCGGCTGATTGGGCAGGAAGATCCTTTCGCCGATCGGCGCGGGGCAGGGGCACCTCAAGGTCGACCGCAAACCGATGAGCAGGCCGCGGCCGAATGGCTGGCGAGGCAGCGCCATGCCGACCAGAATTGGAACGGTTCGCTTGCTCCGGTTTCCCATCCGGGCTCCCCAAAAAATGTCCCGGCCCCAGGCCATCAGGCTGTCGACCAACGTGCAATGGCGCTCTCTCTTCAGCACGCCGGTGAGCCCTATGAAGCTGAGCCGAATGGGCCTGCGCCGCATGTTTCTGGGCGCATGCAGCGGAAGCACGATGACGTCGACGAAGTAATGCCGCGCGGGCCAATGCCCCACGATCCCATGTCTCGTGAGACGGTGCCTCATTCGCAGGAACCGATGCATGATCGCATGGGAAGCGCCGCGGAATACGGCGAGCATGCATACAGCAATGAAGACGACGATCTCGAGGACGAATATTACGACGAGGAACCGCGTGAATCCCGGCGTGTCGGGTTGATGGCTGTTGCCGCGGTGCTTGGAATTGCCGTTGTCGGCAGCGCGGGTTTCTTCGGCTATCGGATGCTGACCGGCAGTTCCGGACAATCCGGGCAGCCGCCGGTGATCAAGGCGGAGACGACACCAAATAAAGTCGTGCCGGCTACGCAAGGCGAAGGCCAGCAAAGCAAGATGATCTATGATCGGGTCGGGGACCGGTCGCAATCGCTCGGTGAAAAGGTTGTTTCGCGGGAAGAGCAGCCCGTTGAGATAAGGGACACAACCCGGCCGGCGTCGCGTGCTTCCGGTACCCTGCCGGGCTTTAATCCCGGGCAAACCGCGGTTGCGCTGCCGCCGCCATCGGTGTCATCCGGTGCAAATCCGTCTCAGAGTCCGGCGCCGGCTGCCTCAATCGGCGGCGAGCCGCGGAAAGTTCGCACCGTTACCATCAAGCCGGATCAAACATCGAGCATCGATCCGGCGACACGAAGCGCGGCAACGGCAGGAGTTAATACCGCGCCGGTTGTGGTGGGATCTGCGGCTCCTGTGCGCGTGCAGACGCAGCGCGTCCCGGGCACCACTCCGCTTGCCATCAGTCCACAAGGGCAGGGGCGGGTGGAGGAACAGGCTCCGGCTGCGCGGCCGGCGGCGCCGCCGCTACGAACTGCCAGCGCTCACCCCAGCCAGCCGCTTGCGGCGAACGTCGAGTCCGGCGGCTATGTCGTGCAGGTGTCTGCGCAGAAGACCGAGGAGGAGGCAACCACCTCCTTCCGATCGATTCAGGCGAAATATCCCAATGTGCTCGGAGGGCGGCAACCGCTGATCCGACGGGCCGATCTTGGGGAAAAGGGCGTGTTCTACCGTGCCCAGGTGGGGCCCTTTGCGACACAGGAGCTGGCAACCCAGTTCTGTGGGAACCTGAAGGCGGCCGGTGGGCAATGCCTCGTCCAGAGGAATTAAGTCTCCATCGCTTGACCCCTAGAGGGAATGCGGGATAGAGGGCCTTTCAGTTCCATCGGAAACTCGAAAGTGTCTTTGTCCTTTGCCTTTTGGCATTTCTCCTGCGGCCATAGCCTCTTTCAGCGTGGATCTCGCTCCCGATGACCCCGCGCGCCTTCATCTGCGGCCTGGCCACGACGACACTCTTGGCGGAGGAGCGTGCGTTTCTGCGCGACACCAACCCCTGGGGGATGATCCTCTTTAAGCGAAACATCGAGGAGCCTCAGCAAGTCACGCGTCTGGTTGGTGCTTTCCGCGAGGCGGTCGGCCGGGCCAATGCGCCTGTGCTGATTGATCAGGAGGGTGGTCGCGTGCAGCGGCTCGGACCACCGCATTGGCCGAGCTATCCGCCTGGTGCTGTTTACGGGCGGCTCTATGACCGTCATCCGGAGCAGGGGTTGGCCGCCGCCCGGCTTGGCGGGCGATTGATCGGCAGCGATCTGGCGGCACTTGGGATTACGGTCGATTGCTTGCCGCTTGCCGATGTGCCGGTTTCCGGTGCCGATCCGGTTATCGGCGATCGGGCCTATGGCGAAACGCCGGACAAAGTCGCCGTCCTTGCCGCAGCAGTGACGGAGGGTTTGCGTGAGGCAGGCGTATTGCCGGTGCTTAAGCATATCCCGGGGCATGGACGGGCAAGCGCCGACAGCCATGAGCGCCTTCCGGTTGTGACGACGCCTCGCGCCATCTTGGAAGCGACAGATTTTCGCGCCTTTCAACCGCTCGCAGGCCTGCCGCTTGCGATGACCGCACATGTTGTGTTCAGCGCCATCGATCCGGTCGCACCCGCGACAAACTCGGCCACAATGGTGAGCGAGGTGATTCGCGACTTTATCGGATTCGACGGACTGCTGATGAGTGACGATATCTCCATGGGCGCCCTGTCGGGCACGATTGGCGAGCGGACAAAGTCGGCGCTGGCAGCGGGATGTGATGTGGTTTTGCACTGCAACGGCAATCTTCAGGAAATGCAGGACATTGCCGCGCATGCCCCAGTGCTCGGTGGCGACGCACGTCGGCGCGCGGAGGCTGCGCTGACCTGGTGTCCGCCCGTGCGCAAGTTTGATATCGGCGCTGCGCGGGCCGAGTTTTCGACAATGCTGAACAAGTTCTAGGCGGTCCAATGATGACCGAGCAAACACGTTTCGAGGCAGACATGTCCGACCGCGGGTCGGACGAGCCGGCGTTGATAGTCGATGTCGAAGGCTTCGAAGGTCCGCTCGATCTTCTGCTGACGCTTGCGCGCCAGCAGAAAGTTGATGTTGCCAAAATATCGATCCTGGCGCTCGCCGATCAATATCTCGCGTTTATTGAGGTGGCTCGGAAACATCGGCTTGAGCTTGCGGCAGACTATTTGGTGATGGCGGCATGGCTCGCCTATTTAAAATCGCGGTTGCTTATTCCGGAAGCGGGCGACACGACCGGTCCTTCGGCCGAGGACATGGCGGCTGCGCTCGCGTTTCGTTTGCAGCGGCTTGAAGCGTTTCGCTCGGCCGCAGAACAGCTTGTCAATCGGCCACAGCTTGACCGCGACGTGTTTCAGCGCGGATTTCCGGAGCCGGTAGTCGACATCAAGCGTCCAGAATGGTCGGCGACGCTCTATGACTTGCTGACCGCCTATGCGAGCCAACGTCAAAAGACCGCGCTGGCGCGTGTGCGGTTTGCGCAGCGCACAGTGTGGTCGCTAGCCGAGGCCCGATCGGCGCTCGAGCGTCTTGTTGGTGGCGCGGAAGATTGGAGTAGGCTTGACGAATATCTGGTTGCGTACGTGGTGGAGCCTTCGCTCCGCGCCACCGTTCTTGCATCGAGTTTCGCAGCAACTCTCGAAATGGTCCGCGAAGGTCTGGTTGAAGTTCATCAACCCCAAGCCTTCGCGCCAATTTATTTACGCAAGCGTACTGCCACAGGCGCTGGTAACTCCGACCCAGCCGCGCCGAGTGGAAGCGTTGAATGAAGAAGCAGGAGATCCCCCGATGATGGGATTGGCAAAAAAACGCGACCTCGTTGAAGAAGCTGAAGAGGCCGAAGAAACCGAAGAGGCTATGGTGGACCGCAATGAGGAACAGGAAACTTTGCAGTCAGATGACTCGCCTGAAGAAGAGTCGCCGGCCAACTCAAGGCCCGAGGAATTGCGGCTGATCGAGGCCCTGTTGTTTGCGTCCGCAGAGCCGCTTGACGAAAAAACGCTTGCGGAGCGCCTGCCGGAGGAAACCGACATTGCAGCCGCAATGCGCCGGTTGCAGGCTGAGTACGCGCCGCGCGGGGTGAATTTGGTTCGCGTTGCCGGGAAATGGATGTTCAGGACCGCGAATGATCTAGCATGGCTGTTGTCGCGTGAATCGGTTCAGCCGAAAAAGCTTTCGCGTGCGGCAATCGAGACGCTTGCGATTGTCGCCTATCACCAGCCGGTCACACGAGCGGAGATCGAAGACATCAGAGGCGTTTCGACTTCCAAAGGAACGCTCGACGTCTTGTTGGAGACCGGATGGATCCGTCCGCGTGGGCGGCGCAAAACGCCGGGACGGCCGATTACATTCGGCACGACGGATACTTTCCTCGGACATTTTGGACTTGAATCCGTGTCGGATCTGCCAGGACTGGATGAGCTCAAGGGAACGGGCTTGTTCGACGGACGCCTGCCGGCGGGCTTTTCGGTCCCAATTCCCTCGGATGATGAGGCTTTGCGAGAGGACGAAGATCCGCTGGAACCTGGTGATCTCGATCTCGGCATTGGTCCCCGGGTTGATCCGGCCGAGGAATGATCGGACCGTGCCTGCGGCAAGCCGACGCGGGCTGTAGCCGCATGTGGCATTCGCTCGTTCCCAGAGCTTCCACCCCGCCCAGATACCGCGGGTTTAGTTAATGGTGTAAACGCGCAACGCCATTGCGTTTCATGCAATCGAAGGCTGGATCGCCGATCCGAGGGCGGGCGAAGTCCTTGTTTTTGCCGGCTTGGAGGCCTAATTTTGGCCTGTAGCGTTTTCGAGCGAAGCATGCCTTCTGAGAGCGCAAACGCGCTCTCGTAAATTCCAGATGTCGCCGACTGAAGATGTCGACGCGGAGGTATTTTAGATGGGTTTGAGCACATGGCACATCCTGGCGTTCCTTCTGGTGGCGCTCGTGCTGTTCGGCGGCAGGGGTAAGATCTCGCACCTGATGGGGGATTTTGCCGAGGGCATCAAAGCCTTCAAGAAGGGAATGCAGGACGACGATAAGTCGACCCAAGCGAGCGCGGGGGAGCCGGTGAAGACGATTGATCACAAGGCTTCTGAAGTCGTGAACTCTGAGGCCAAGAGCCGCAGCGCCAGCTGAACGCGCGTTTCGGAATGCAGCCTGGGTGCTGATGCGCTCGCATCCGAGGGCCGTCCATTCCGATTTGTGCTTCCCGCGGCTGCTGTCGCTATCGAGGCCTAGCATTTCCTTCCGTTAGCCGCTGGCGCGCATGATGAGATCGCAATGTTTGATGTCGGCTGGACCAAACTGGTTTTGATTGCGATCGTCGCGCTGATCGTGATTGGCCCTAAGGAATTGCCTGCGGTTATGCGCACGGCGGGTCAATGGCTTGGCAAGATCCGTCGTATGGCCGCTGAGTTCCAGGGCCAATTTCAGGAGGCGATGCGTGAGGCTGAAATGGCCGACATCAAAAGCCATGTCGATGCCATCGCCGACGCCACGCGCAATCTGGGCTCTGAATTCAATCCTTTGGAGACGACCCGAAAGGAAATCGAGTCAGCTCTCGATGACAAGAAGCCATTACCTTCTGTCGAGCCGCCGGTACCGGTAGAAACAGCACCTGCGGATGCGCCGTCTGTTCCAGCGCAACCAACTCAAGCGTCTGAGCCAGCCGTTCAAGCTAATCCGGCACCTGAGGCCACCACGGCAGAGGGGCGCTCCGCGTGACGCACGAAGATATTGAATCAACCAAGGCTCCGCTGATGGAGCACCTGATCGAGCTGCGGTCGCGGCTGATCAAGGCATTGGTTGCCTTCTTTTTTGCGTTCATGCTCTGCTTCTTCTTCGCCAAGCAGATCTACAATGTTTTGATGTGGCCGTTTGTTTGGGTGGCCGGGCCTGAACATTCCAAGTTCATTTTCACCGCGCTGCTTGAATACTTCATCACGCAGCTCAAGCTCGCGATGTTTGGCGCAGCCTTCATTGCGTTCCCCGTGATCGCGGGCCAACTCTATATGTTTGTCGCGCCGGGCCTTTATCGGCACGAGCGGCACGCGTTCTTGCCGTACCTGATTGCGACGCCGATTTTCTTCTTCCTCGGTTCGTTGCTTGTCTATTTTCTGGTGATGCCCATGCTGGTGCGATTTTCGCTCGGCATGCAGCAGGATGCAGGCGAGTTCCAGGCAGAGATTTCCTTGCTGCCGAAAGTCGGCGAATATCTCTCGCTTTTGATGACGTTGATCTTCGCCTTTGGAATTGCTTTCCAGCTCCCGGTTATCCTGACCTTGCTCGGGCGGATTGGCGTCGTCACGGCCGATCAACTGCGTGAGAAGCGCCGCTATGCCATCCTTATCATTACGGGAATATCGGCGTTCCTGACGCCTCCCGACCTCATCAGTATGGCAGCGCTTGCCATACCGCTTATGCTTCTCTACGAGGGCGCTATCTGGGCGGTGCGAATCGTCGAGAAGAAAGCAGCAGCGGCTGCATCTGCGGGCACTGCAGCCGATGCTAAGCCTGCGGAATAAGCGTCTTTCCCCAGCTTCATTCCGGCGGATATGATCTAACTCTTAAGTCCTCTTGGGGCGCTTCGTCATGCATGACATCAAATGGATCCGTGAAAATCCCGACGAATTCGATCGGAGTTTGTCGCGTCGCGGTTTGCCTGCTCAATCAAGTGAACTGCTGGCATTGGACGAGCGCCGCCGCAGCGCCATAGCAAAACTTGAAAAAGCCCAGGCGCGGCGAAACTCCGCTTCAAAGGAGATCGGCGAGGCCAAAAAAGCAAAGAATGAAGCCGCGGCTGCGTCGTTGATGGCCGAGGTGTCCGAACTCAAGACGGCTATTCCAGAGCTTGAGGCTGAAGAAAAAGCCGCAAGCGAACAGTTGAACGAGCGGCTTGCGGGAATTCCCAATCTGCCGCTCGCGGATGTTCCCGACGGAGCCGATGAGCATGGCAATGTGGAGCATCATCGATTTGGCGCCAAGCACGACTATGACTTCACGCCGAAGCAGCACTTCGAGATCGGTGAAGCGCTCGGAATGATGGATTTCGAGGCTGCCACCAAATTGTCGGGCGCGCGGTTTGTTGTTCTTAAAGGTGCATTGGCGCGGCTGGAACGCGCGCTCGGCCAGTTCATGCTCGACCTGCACACGCAGCCGGAGCTGGACGGGCTGTTTGGCTACACCGAGGTGCAGCCACCGCTGATTGTGAAGCCCGAAGTCTTGGTGGGCACCGCACAACTACCCAAGTTCCGAGAGGATCAATTTCTCGCGCTCA
>DATAIA010000775.1:0-1521 GCA_036262895.1 Xanthobacteraceae bacterium | reverse complement strand
AGCACCTCAAGAAACGCGACGATCACCGCCTCCTGCTCGGGCGTGAGCGTCGCCAGGCGCGGCGGATCGCGATCCGGCGGCCGGAGCGAGTGGTGCAGCCCTTCGGGGGCCATTGTGTTCGGGTCGTCGATATGCCGAAATGTATATGCGATCAGCTGCGGGAGATAGTGGCGCCACGATGCAGCGTCGAGGTAGCCCACACCCCAGAAGGTGTACGCCGCAATATACGCATCGGTCGGCTGGTCGATCGCTACATCGTATGGCGGTGGGTCAGCATAGCTATCTACGGCATCCCCGCCGCGCAGCGTCATGGCCGGCGGCGTGTCAATATCGGCTCGAAAGGCATCATAGGCCCGATCGACGATCGCTTGCCACATTGGTCATCCTCTCTAGCGCGTGCGGGCGGGCGGCGGCAGCTCCAGCCGCATGAGCCGGCGCGCCCAGACCAACGGCCGCCAGGCTGGGGATCGCGCGGCCGAGTCATTGCGCAGCGCCACCCAAACTGTGTAGTAGCTGCGCGGCGGGCGCATGGTCGAGAATTCCACCACTGTGACGGCGATCAGCTCAAGATTGCCCACCTGGGCGCTCCCGCTGGGCGCTCGGATCTGGCCCTGCTGGATGCTCCATGCGCCCGCGCCACATCCCAGGATGATCACCAGGCAGCCGATGGCGATGCACAATGCGAGGTATCGACGATGCATTGCTCCTCTTGCGCGGCGCCGCACGCAATCGTCCTTTCGCCTGCGGCAGCAGTGGCCCGCGTTCCTGGCTGATTCTGCCTGCGGCAGCATGGTACTTACCTGTTTTCTGTGCTCCGATTTTTGGCGCTCCGCGCCAAAAATCGGAGCACCATAATCGAAAAGTACCGCTCTGCCGAAGGCGCAAAACGCCGACCGCGTAACTCGTACTCTAATTCGGGGTTGTCTTTGTGTAAAGCTGCACAAGCAGACTATCGGTTAAGAAACATAGGTTGTAGGCTAGTAAGCGCGTCGAGATGCGACAAATCACACCACGAAGCGAACGCGCATTGGGTTGTTCGATATGAAATACCATTTGCAATACACTGAACGCAGTCTCAATCTTGCGCCGAACTCGTCCAATCCACGCTCGCTTGGCCTTCGACCACGGTTCTCGCTTGCGACTGTCTCTGCGCGGTGGCGCCAGAACTTCCACGTAATGCTTCTCGCGCAGAACCGGCTCAAGAGTTGGATTATGGAAAGCGCCATCACCCAATACCAGCAGATCGTGGGCTTGCTCGAACACCCCGCTCATCGGCGTCGTGTCGTGCAGCGAGGCCGGTGCCAGAAGCCAATCATCGACCACTTGGCCCACACTCGTGGTCATGTGCAAGCGCAAGCCAAACACCTTCGCTCCTTTACTCTTGGCAACCCCAAAATACTCCGACCCATTCACCGTGCGGTTGTCACCACCACGCGTATAGGTTGCAAGCGGTATCGGCGCACTATCAAGCAATCGGACGTCATCATCAGCATTCAGCAACCCGTGATGCCAAGAGATCAC
>DATAIA010000774.1:0-3818 GCA_036262895.1 Xanthobacteraceae bacterium | reverse complement strand
CTTTCTCAATTCGCAACGACAAATCGCGTTCCTAGAAATTGGAGCGCCTCAGCCTGGTACGCTGCAGCGGCTCTAGGCCGCGACGGACTCACCAACAGTGCGCTGCCTATCGCTGCGAGAGGCGCATTTCTTCCGGCTGCTCCAGAAGCTACATTTGATCGGTCAAAGCCCAGCCGCTCCAATCCCCTCAGCAAACTTGTTGGACGCGACGACGGAGTAAGGCGTGAAGTGCTCGGAAGCGGCAGGGTACTATGGCTCATATCGAGTATCGCAGCAGGATGCACGGCCGGGAACGGGTTAGTTGTCAGCGCGTACCAATGCGTTGATGCCGCGGACAGAAGCCGGAAAAATGCTCCGCGTCCAACATCCCATTATGTCCGGTTGCCACCCGGCGCGTGCGGTGCCGTCGAGATCAACGAACACCAGCGCCGATATTGAACGGAGTACCGTACAATATACCGCCGGCGTCGCGTGAGCCGCCGGTGTCCTAGCGGTTAGTGGGCGAAGCCGGAGTGGTCGGTGAAGCTGGTGTAGTCGGAGCTCCGGGGCGTGCGGTCGACGATCCGACCGTTGTACCTGTGTTGGTGGTTGCCGAGCGTGAGTTGCCGTTCCAAGGCGACCATATGAAGAGGCCAAGAAGCACGATTGCCGCTACGATCGCAGCGAGCATCATTCCGCCAGTGCTGTTCCGGGTATTCAGGTTCCCGCGCGGGGGATCGTTCAGATTATCGTTTCGCATCGCACTATTCCTCTTCCAATGCCCTGCCCTAAGGAATGGTGAGAGTACGCTATAAGTTCCTGCGGCAAACCGAGCCACTATCCGGGCGCCTTGTTCGTAGAGAAATACGACCGCGAAAGTTCATGAGGAGGGTCGATTCTGGTCAACTTCGACGTTGCCCGATCATGGCCCCAGCTCAACAGGGTGCATACCGCAGCGACAACAGCAATGACAACAAAGCCGACGAGGATCGATCCGCCAAGAAATGTGTCCTGCCAATTCGGATTGTTTTTGTCGCCGCTCATCGCGTCCTCCTGGTGCCAAAACCCAAGGGAGCTAAAAATGTTCCGGCAGGGGCGGGTAGAATGAAGGCGGGCAGCTACATTTGAAAGCTTTCTCGACTAATAGGATCGCGTGTGTGTGTCCCCCGCGCGTAGCTGCTCGCAGGGATTCCGCCATGGTGCGTTCTTCGACCGACACGGCGTTACCAGGCCCTAAGCCGCAAGGTCGATCTTGTTATGGTCTCAGGAGCCGTCCCACCAACATCTCGTCTTCATCCGGCGCGCTGGCTAACTCGTCATTTCCGGGCGGCGCTTGGACCTTTTCCTGGGAGCTGGGCTTAGCTGCTAGAGGCGGTTGGTCCGCTCCTGATGGCTGACCGGAAGCCGGGCCGACAGGTCTCGGAGGTTCTCGTTGTGACCTTATCCGGACGTAAGCGTTCGTACTTGTTGGGCGCAAATGTACGTGCAGCGACGCTGCAGGACAGACATTGACTAGTGTGCCTATCCGTGTCCCCTCGCCAGCCAAAAATTGCCGCCCGCACCAAGAAGACGCAGTTCGGCTGGTGTGGTACGTTTTAGGTGGTGAAACTCTGGAATTAGACGTCGAGACCTCATTTTAAGCGTAGACCGTCCCGGCACGTCGGAGCCTGATATGGCCCATTTTGTTATGCCGCAAACTCAATACACGCGCAGCGGCGATATAAGCATTGCGTACCACGTCATTGGCGACGGACCGATCGATCTTATGATCGTCCCTGGCGCGATCTCTCATTTAGAGCTTATTCTCGAGCTTCCGGGCGTCATCGACAACGTGCTCCGGCTAGCTCGTTTCGCTCGAATCATAAGTTTTGACAAGCGTGGCGTGGGCCTGTCTGACCGAGTACCGGGTGTACCGTCACTAGAAGAGCGCGTAGACGACATTCGTGCGGTGCTCGATGCGGTGGGATCCCGCAAAACGGTTATACTGGGTTTCTCGGAGGGCAGCGCGATGAGCCTTCTCTTTTCCGCGACTTATCCAGACCGTGTTTCTCACTTGGTTCTAGCGGGCGGGTTCATTCGGGCCGATTACTCCGTCCCTGAAGCCCAGTTTGAGGCGATTGCGGACCATATCGTTGCCGGATGGGGCTCGGGACAAATGATGAAACGCGTCGTCGGGGTAACGGAGGGCACAAAGGAGCAGCTCGCAGCCCTCGGAAAATTCGAGCGGATGAGCTGCAGCCCCGGTGCGTTCAAAGCGCTCATGGTGATGAATCGACACATCAATGTGGAACCTATTTTACAAAGTGTGCGGGTGCCAACTCTTCTTCTTCAGAGCAAGATCGACGCTGTTGTTCCCGTCTCCGATGGACGGAAGCTGGCGGATTCGATTCTTGGAGCAAAGTACATTGAGTATGACGATCTTCCGCACGGTCTCCTCCTTACTCCGGGATGCGAAGAGGTGATGGACGACATTGAGGAGTTTGTCACGGGGCACCGCCCCGACATTTCGGATGACGTTGACCGCGTACTGGCGACCGTATTGTTTACCGACATAGTCAACTCAACGGCAAGAGCGATAGAGCTTGGGGATCGCCGTTGGCGCGCTCTTCTGGACACTCACGATCGCTTGGCGGCCCAAGTCGTAGAAAAGCATCGAGGAAAGATGGTGAAAAACACAGGCGACGGAATTTTGGCCATGTTCGATGGCCCCGGACGTGGTGTTCGTTGTGCTTTGGCGCTCGGTGAAGTCGCCCAGCAGATCGGCCTACCCTTACGTGCGGGGCTGCACACGGGTGAGGTCGAGATGCGTGGTAACGATGTAGGTGGGATAGCGGTTCACGTCGCTGCCCGGATTATGGGGCAGTCAGGCGAGAACGAAGTATTTGTGTCGCGCGTCGTTACCGACTTGGTTGCTGGTGCCGGATTGAGGTTTACAGACCGCGGCTCGTTTGATCTGAAAGGACTCCCGGGGTCGTGGGATTTGTTCGCGGCCACTCAATAGCTCAGATATCTCTTATCCTTGTTTCTGGCCCTTTGGCAGACATGCGGACGACGCCTCCAGCTCATGTCCGCTGTGGCCCTAACCGAACCATGGCTACAGCAATAAACAGTCGATCATTCACCGCGCCGTTCTATGGGGGCGTGCCGGAGAAGTCCTCATGCTGCTGTGGCAGGCCTCCGAGCTGACGTGTTCGCGTTCCCGTTACGTCGGTGCCCGGGCAAACCTCGAAAATTACGACCTCACCATTCGGATCGGCAATCCGGTCGATACCATCGCGATGCTCGCCAACCTGATGTTTTCCGGTCGGTTCAACGAACTGCGTGATTTGAAGATCGTGCGGGCCGAGCGTCAGTGCGTCTGCTGTGGTACGGTACTCAAGTTGCTGTGCGAGGGCTGAGCAAGGGAAGGAAGAGACGATGACCGAATCGATCGGAAAGAGCGTCCGCGGCCGTTTGCCCTACACGCCGATCCACCGCAGGCCTCCGCTCAAGCTTCCCGACAATGCGCGGGTGGCGGTGTGGACCATCGTCAATGTCGAGAACTGGAGCCCGACCGGCGCGATGCCGCGCGCCGTGCTGCCGCCGCCGATGGGACAGCCGCTGCTTCCCGACGTTCCGAACTGGGCCTGGCATGAATACGGCATGCGCGTCGGCTTTTGGCGTTTCGTCGAAGCGCTGGGCAGCCGGAATCTGAAGGCGACCTTTGCGCTCAACGGCTCCGTCTGCGAGGTGTATCCCGAAGCTTGCGAAGCCGCCCGCGACGCCGGTTGGGATTTCATGGGCCATGGTTTCGTGCAAAGGCCGATGCACAAGGTCGAAGACCAGCGGGCGGTGATCGC
>DATAIA010000773.1:0-1673 GCA_036262895.1 Xanthobacteraceae bacterium | reverse complement strand
CGATCTCATCAAGATTTGCAAGTGTGGTTCGGTATTTCACTGCACCTGCGGCCGCAATCTTGCGCACCGCCGCGGAGCGATCTTGCGCGCCTTGTAGTATCGCCAACTCGCGTGGATAGAGCGGGTGGATCGAACGTGTCTCGAACTTCGGCACAATAACGCGCTTGCCCATGGATTTGTCGATCCATCGGTACTCCACCCCCACGCGCCACGAAGCATGTCCTTCGATCATGGCTTGAAGTGCAACGGCCCGCACAGCGGGTGCAAAGGCAGTCTGTGATAGAGCCAGCAGATGCGCGTCGAGGGTTGGCTGATGGAGCGCGCGGCGCAAAAGGCGTGCCGTCGGCCCTGTTCTTGCGAGGCGCAATTTCTCCGCCAACCGGCTGGCAACATCCGGCCTGGAAAGTGCCGCATCGATAATAACGGCCTCATCACCCCAGCGACGCCACTGCCACATCCGGTCAAGTAGAACGAGAAGCGCGGCCGCCACGATGTCGGGGGCTGTCTTTGGAAGCACCCGCCGCGCACAGGCAGCCGCAGCGATGCGCACTTCCTGCACCCAATCGTTTCCCCGGAGGACGAGTGCGGTGACGAAGAAGCTGCTGGACAGGCCGTCGTGAAATAGATTCAGCGCTGCCTCACGCAACCGCCCGTCACGATGGAAAATGAAAAGCTCTTTCAACTCCGGGGTTCGGAGCAGAAGCTCTGTGTCTGTCGAAGCGAACAGCCGCAGAATATCCCACCACCGATGAGGCCTGCTACGGCGGTAGAGCTCAGCCCTGCCGGCGATCTCGTTCTCCGCTGAAATCGCCAGCGCCGGCTCGAGATCATTAAATTGGGCGACGATCGCTCGCAGATTGTCGATCGACACACGCCCCTTGGCCAAGCTCTTACCAAGATCGCCGAGCTGCGCTCCCAGCGGTTCTGGCAGCAATCTATATCCCAGATACCACACCATGAGACAGTGTAGCTGGATACCCCCCATAGTTGTACAATTTCGTTTCTGGTGCGCGAGCACGCCGAACACAGCGATTGCATTGCGGCGGTGGCAATGGTCTTCAGGTATCCATGACCACGCCGCCCGCAAAAAATATCGCTGCACTCGCCCCCATCGGCGCTTTGCTGCTCGCGCTTGGCTCGTTCTCGTTCGGCGCGTCGCTGGCGAAAGGCATCTTTCCGCGCATCGGACCGGAGGGAGCAACCGCGCTGCGCCTGATCGTGGCGGCGGTCGTGCTGACAATCACCTTCCGTCCGTGGCGGTTCGACCTCAGGAAAGAGTGGCCGGAGCTGCTCGCCTATGGCGTCGCGCTCGGTACGATGAACCTCACCTTTTACAAGTCGCTCGAGACCATCCCCATCGGCATCGCCATCGCGATCGAGTTCATGGGGCCGCTGGGCCTCGCGCTGCTCACCTCGCACCGCCGGATAGATATTCTCTGGATAGCGCTCGCGACCGCCGGGCTGCTTCTGCTGCTGCCCATCAGCAGCGTGAGCAAGGCGCTCGACTGGCACGGTGTGCTCTGGGCGCTGACCGCCGGTGCGCTGTGGGTCGCCTACATCATCTTCGGCAAGCGCGCCGGTAAGACGCTGGGCTCATCGGCCGTCGCCATCGGCATGATCATCGGCGCCATCCTGATCGCGCCCGTCGGCATCGCGCATGCGGGCGCACATCT
>DATAIA010000772.1:0-5314 GCA_036262895.1 Xanthobacteraceae bacterium | reverse complement strand
AACCATCTTTCTGAGAGGTGCGCCCGGTTCGAGTCTTATGGCCGTGTCGAAAGGCGAAATTCGGATCAGCTGCCATTCCTCGGACGGCAAAGAGGCCGTGCTGGCGATTTTTCGTTCGGGCGATGTATTCGGCGAGATCGCACTGCTCGACGGAAAGGAACGCACGACAGACGCGACCGCAATCACCGCATGCGAACTCGTCGTGCTGGAGCGGCGGGACATCATGCCCGTGCTCGAACAGCAACCCAAGATCTGTCTGAAGTTGATGGATGCCTTATGTCAGAGGCTTCGGCGTACCAATGATCAGGTCCTGGATGTGTTGTTTTTCCAACTTCCGATCCGGCTGGCGAAAGCTTTGCTGCGAACCGCAGGGCGCAGAATTTCGGCAACCAAGCGCGAAACGCTCCACGTACGGGTTTCTCAGCGAGAGCTCGGCGCAATGATCGGAGCCACGCGGGAAAGCGTGAACAAGTGCCTTAGCGAATGGCAGCGCCAGGGCATTATCGAGGTTAAAGCCGGGGTCATTATCATTCTCGAGGTCGCAGAACTGACCCGGATTTCTGAGGTGCAGTAGCGGCAGTACCCGCCCGGTCACGTGGCTTTTACTCTAGCGGGATCCCGTACCGCACGATCGAGGCTTATCAGCAGCGTTTCAAGCTCTTCACTGTTGATTACGCTTTTTTCAAGCTTTTGCCCCTGAGCGTAGGCCCAATCCTGCCGCACGGCGATTGGTGCGGAGAGCAACGGATCGATTCCCGCATCCTGCACCGTGCGCGCAACCTCACGCATTTCTTCCGCACGCCGGCGTCCGTGCAGCAAAGAGCGAGAAATGAAATACCGCGCCAGCGCCTGCCAATCGTTGTTGGGAAACGTATCTGTCAGCGAACGCAGCACATCATCTTCAACGCCGTAAAAATGGGCGGCAAGCATGCATTCCAGCGTGAGCGCTTCGAGGCCTTTGATCATCACACTCCGGCACATCTTGACGGAGGAGGCTGCACCGATTTTGTCGGAAAACGCCGTAAGATTCATATCAAGCGGCGCAACATGCGCGATGAACGCATCCCGATACGGGCCGCCCAACAACATCGGAGAACGTATTCCGTGTGGCGGCACGCTTGTCATGACGGCTGCTTCAACATAGCGACCGCCCGCCGCTTCAATGAGAGCCGCCGCTTCTTGTTTGGTTGCCGGGGATACCGAATTCACATCGAGAAAAAACGGCCGATGTCTCACGGATCCGACAACCGAGCGCGCGGCATCGAGCGCCGATCCGGCAGTAACCGAGCTAACAACGAAATCCGCATGTTCCACCGCTGCGCCGGCTGTGCGGCAGATCGTTACGTTCTGCTCGTTCGCGGCCTTTGATTGTGTGCTGTCCGGCAGGCCGAAAGCGATATCGAAAGCCGTAATTTCGGAAATGCCTGCGGCCTGAAGATCGTGGGCAAAATGGCGTCCAACCTCGCCAAAGCCGATGATCGCAACGCGTGCGAGAGGCATGGATGTCCCTAGGTTCTCACGTGATTGTTTTTCAGGGCGATTACTCGACCGGCGGTGTTCCGTGCGTATGGAAGGATTCGATTGTTTTTAAGCCCCAGGCTTGTCCTTTCCTACGCTCCGCTTCAGTCCACACGATCGGCTTCCAATCCGGCGCAAGAATGAGCCGCGCCCCGGCATTTGCGACTTCGACCCGGTTGCCGCCTGGTTCGTAGACGTAGAGGAAGAAGGTCTGCTGGATCGCGTGCTTGTGCGGACCCGTTTCGATGAAAACACCGTTTTCCAGGAAAATATCCGCAGCGCGCAACACGTCCTCACGACAGTCCAATGCGTAGGTCACGTGATGGAAGCGTCCCTTATGGCCGTGATGATCGCGTGTATAGGCGAAATCATAGCTCTTGTTGGTGCAGGTCATCCACATGCCTGCTTCGGTTCCATTGTCGAGCACGATCTGTTCGGTAAGGCGGAAACCGAGATAATTTTCAAAGAACAATCTGTTTGCAGCGATGTCGGCCGCAAGGCAGTTGAGATGATCGAGCCTGCGAACGCTCACTCCGCGCGCGGGATAGCGTTGCGCCTGGTTTTTGAGGGCAGGCTTC
This sequence comes from Xanthobacteraceae bacterium, assembly GCA_036262895.1. Lineage (GTDB taxonomy): Bacteria > Pseudomonadota > Alphaproteobacteria > Rhizobiales > Xanthobacteraceae > AP-16. The sequence goes on along the minus strand of DATAIA010000772.1, from coordinate 3,218 downwards.
AGTTCCGGTGGTGCGGCGTACCACTCGGTTTCATAGTAGAGCTCGATTTGATGCCCATCGGGATCGCGGCAGACGAACGCTGGCCCATGCCCGAGATCGCCGTCGTTCCACCCGATATCGAACCCTGAGCCCTTCAGGGCGGCAACCCGCCGTTCGAGGGCAGCCTGGCTGCGTGCGCGAAAGGCCATGTGGCCCATCCCGGATGTTTTCGACGCCGTGAGCTTCAGTGTATGGCGCTCATAATCGTCCCAGCCGCGGAGATAGACCGAATTGCCGTTGCGGCCGCTCTCGGTCATGCCCAGCACATTGACGAAAAAGTGCAGGCTCTCCTCCGGCTTTGGGGTGAGAAGCTCCAGATGGCCGAGATGGGCCATATCCATGATCGGCTCTTGCATTGCTGGGTTCCTTGAAACGCGCCCGGGGGAGGCGGGGTCCGTTCGCATGAATGTTGACTGTTTCCCACGTCACAGGAAAGGAGAAAAGATCAACGTGCTTCCGCGGCTGGGGGAGCTCCGGGATCGCGGAACCGGCAGAAAAATCATGCATTTACCGGAAAATGGCCATTTCAGTTCGTCTATCGGGATAAAAGAACGGGCTGGCGGAGCTTGCGGCTTGCAAGGTTCCTAAAGGCAGCGTAGAGGATCGCCCAACCGCCTTGGCGGGCAGTAGCGCAGCCCGGTTAGCGCACCAGTCTGGGGGACTGGGGGTCGTGGGTTCAAATCCCGCCTGCCCGACCATTATTTTCCGACAAAAGCCCTGCGGTCATTCTGACGAAACAGCGGACTGAAAAGCCCCGCTGCCTCCTTTGCGGCGGCGGGATGCTTATTAATGTGCCTTAAGCGCTCATCATCGTTTTTGAGCATCGCGCCATATTCGCGTGCTGGCGCGCCCCAATCCTGATAGAAATTTACTGGAGGCATGGCGTGGCCCGCGCCTGCTCCGCTTGATCAGGTTCAAGAGCTCAACAGAGGACGAACGCGACGATGATCGATCTCTATTATTGGACGACGCCAAACGGCCATAAGATCACGATGTTTCTGGAAGAAACGGGTCTTCCGTACAAAATCTTCCCCGTGAAGATCGGCGCGGGCGAGCAGTTCAAACCTGAGTTTCTAAAAATCGCTCCCAACAATCGTATTCCCGCGATTGTCGACAACGAGCCGAAGGGCGGGGGAGCACCGATTTCGATATTTGAATCCGGCGCCATTCTCCTCTATCTCGCAGAGAAATCGGGCCAGTTTCTGCCGTCGGATATTCGCGGGCGCTCTGAAACGCTCCAATGGTTGTTCTGGCAGATGGCAGGCCTTGGCCCCATGGCGGGCCAGAACCATCACTTCGTTCAATACGCGCCTGAAAAGATTCCTTACGCGATGAAGCGCTACGTAGATGAGACCAGCCGCCTTTACGGCGTCATGAACAAGCGCCTGGCGGATCGCCCGTTCCTCGCGGGGGAATATTCCATTGCCGATATGGCTGCTTATCCGTGGGTCGTTCCTCACGAACGCCAGCAGCAGAAGATCGACGACTTTCCGCATTTGAAGCGGTGGCTCGAAACGATCAAAGCCCGGCCTGCGACCATCCGCGCCTATGAGAAGGCGAAGGAAATCAACACGCAGCCGAACATCACTGAAGAAGCAAAGAAGATCCTGTTCGGGCAAACAGCGGCCACGGTGCGTTAGTTTTGATGTGAGATCGTAGAGTGGGCACTCGGGTACTCTTTCCCTCTCCCCGTTCTTTACGGGGACAGGGAAGAAAGCTCTCCTTACATTTAGTTTTATTTGTTTGATCAAATTGTCCCGAGAAAACTTTAAAGAGGCGGTTACACCAAAGCTTTCCATTAACACAACTGCGCTTACATAAGCTGCATGTCTTTGATCACCCGACGTAATGCTCTGATCGGTTCGGCCGCACTCGCAGGCGTGAGTTATTATGCGTGGGCCTCAGCTCCACTTGCCGAATCCAAAAGCCATTTCGAGGTGATGAAATCCGAGGACGAATGGAAGCGTTTGTTGTCGCGCGAACAGTATGCGGTGCTGCGCGGGCGCAGCACGGAGCGGCCCGGATCGAGCCCGCTTGATAAGGAATATCGTCGAGGCACGTTTACTTGCGTGGCCTGTGAGTTGCCCCTGTTTTCCTCTACGACCAAATTCGACAGTCGAACCGGATGGCCAAGCTTCTGGACGCCGCTCGATCGCGCTATCGAGACCTCCGAAGAGCGGGGCTTGCTGTTTATCGAGGGCCGCACGGAAGTCCACTGCCGGCGCTGTGGGGGGCATCTCGGCCATGTGTTCGAGGATGGGCCGCCTCCCACCGGCCTGCGTTATTGCATCAATGGCGTTGCCCTGAAGTTCAGGCCGGCCTGACGCCAGGCCTGCGGCTCTAATCTGCAAACAATGACCCTAATTTCACTCAATTGCGCGCAGCTTAGGTGCTCATGGTTTTACGAAATCGGGCGATACTGAGTTCCATAACCTTGGCGGGCAGCCCATGCCCGTGGTACCAGTGAGTTGTAGCGCCGTCCGGCGCTATTTTTCACACTATCGCCGTTGGGGGAAAAAGTGTCGGAAAGCGCCAGCGCAGCGCCTGTTGATTCCGGATTGGCATGCCTTGTCATGCTGCTGCGCTTTCACGGCGTTGCGGCTGATCCTGCTCAGATCGGCCATCGTTTCGGCGGCGCCGCTATCCGCATGCAGGAAATGCTGCGTTGTGCGAAGGAGCTCAAGCTCAAGGCGCGCACGGTTGCGGCTGACTGGGAACAATTGCCGAAGCTGACGCTGCCGGGGATCGTCGAGTGTAACGATGGCACGTTCCTGATCGTCGGAAAGGTCGTCGACGACAAGATCATGATCCAGTCGCCTGCGGTAGGCCGTCCTCAATTGCTGCCGCGCGACCAGTTTGAGGCAACGTGGACGGGACGTGTCGTGCTGATGACACGGCGCGCGTCGTTAAGCGATCTCGCCAGGCGCTTCGATATCACGTGGTTTCTGCAGGCGATGCATAAATATCGTCACCTGCTCGGCGAGGTGCTTGTCGCCTCGTTTTTCTTGCAACTGTTTGGCCTGGTGACGCCGCTGTTTTTTCAGGTGGTGACGGACAAGGTACTGGCCCATCGCGGCCTCACGACTCTTGACGTTCTGATGGTCGGTCTTATCACTGTTTCGATATTCGAAGTCGTGATCGGTGCGCTGCGAACCTACGTGTTCTCGCACACCACCAAC
>DATAIA010000771.1:0-1794 GCA_036262895.1 Xanthobacteraceae bacterium | reverse complement strand
ATGCCACATCAGCCGTCCAAGACTCATTGCTCAGCCGATTGACGAATGTAAAATGCACGACGCGCGCCTGCGTATCGATCTGATGACCGCCCCAGCGCCAATCCGCCGCTAACCGGCCATCTTCGCGGGTACCAGGCATTGGCGTTGGCAGCGTGGGCGAGATATCGGAAGCGCTCAGGTGGACGACAAACGTCGCGCCGCCATTCGGCGCAAAAACCACCACTGGAAATCGTGACGGCATGCATGCCTCCTTCCAGGCTTAAACGCCGCTACCGGCGTGAGTGCCTTACTCCGCTTGAGCTAGCGGTACTTCTGTGTTTTCCTCGTGTGCAAGCCAAAATGTATTGGGCTGAACAGTCCGCTCAGCGCGAACCAGCACAGGGGCAAACTCGGTCAGATCGGCCGCATTCACCAGCATCAGGCTAGGTTGAATCGCAAAGCGAGCCACATACGCAGCGATCGCCTCTTGGATCTTGTCCACGACCAGCTTCTTGGGGCTGTCGTCGAACCAGACGAAATAAAGCATGGAGCTCCTTCGGTCGAGGCGCAGCGAGCGACAGCGCGACGAGATTGGCCGGCACGAATATTGGAGCAGGCCGGCAAATAGTTAGCAAGGCGCGAATGTGTGGCCCGGCCGGCGCGGGCGTGATCAGTTCAGGCGTGTAGTATCCGGATGAGCGCGTTATAGCAGTGTTTCGTGCGCACCCTGCACGAGGAATGAGCGTATGTGGGCATCGCCGACGGCGCAACAGCGCCCTCCGCGATAGCTAGTGAATCGCTGATCGCTTGATCACACTCAAGCACCCAGTGATCGAGGCAAGCTATCTTCTCGATTATAATGGGAAATATCTACTGCCCCACTATACCACACATGCGCTACACGCGCCACAGAGCGGATACGATGCACAGGGCTGTTACAAAGTTGGGAGCGCGAGGGACTTCGTCCCTCGCAACCCCCACGCAAAGGACTTTGCAACAGCTCTGATGCGATGCATTGCTGGCGACGGCCCGACACCACAATGCGGCGAGTGTGCTATGATGGGTATCAGTCAAGAACGATGTAAATCCCATAACCCACACGCCGGCTGCGTTATTCGAGTAAAAGGCTGATAGAGGCATTGTGAAAACCACCCAAGAGCGAATCGACGCGCTGCTCGACCCCGGCTCGTTCGTCGAGCTGGATGCGTTTGCGGTGCATCGCGCCAGCGCCTTCGGCATGGAGCAGCGCCGGCCGCTCGGCGATGGCGTGATCACCGGCCACGGCCTGATCGATGGCCGGCCGGTATGCCTGTTCGCGCAGGATTTCACGGTTTTTGGCGGTTCGCTGGGCGAGGTGTTCGCCGAAAAGATCTGCAAAGTGATGGATCTGGCACTGCGTATGGGCGTCCCTTGCATCGGCCTGAACGACTCGGGCGGCGCGCGCATCCAAGAGGGCGTGGTCAGCCTGGGTGGCTACGCCGAGATCTTCTACCGCAATGTGCTGGCATCGGGCGTTATCCCTCAGCTCTCGCTGATCGCCGGGCCATGCGCTGGCGGCGCGGTCTACTCGCCAGCGATGACCGATTTCATATTGATGGTCAAGGGTTCTTCGCAGATGTTTATCACCGGCCCGGATGTGATCAAGACCGTCACAAACGAGGATGTCGGCTTCGAGGATCTAGGCGGCGCGCTGACGCACAATACCCGCAGTGGCGTGGCGCACTTCGCCGCCGAAGACGAAGACGAGGTTTTTGAGCAGCTGCGCACGCTGCTCGCATTTTTGCCCGCCAACAACCTGGAAGATCCGCCGTATGC
>DATAIA010000770.1:0-5420 GCA_036262895.1 Xanthobacteraceae bacterium | reverse complement strand
AATTGCGGGCAGTATCGATCGATCCGTCGCTCTGCAAACCTGAGGAGAAGGAAATCCTCGAGGATCTGTTGATTGCGGCCCATGCCGACGCGCGCCGCAAGGCTGAAACCTTGTTGCAAGATAAGATGAAACAGTTGACCGGTGGGCTGCCGTTGCCTCCGGGGCTGAAATTGTTCTGATGCAATCCTGCCTGCCTTGATGCGGGATATAATTCTGTAAAGCCCGAACGCCATGCCCGCCGCCATTGCCGGACCCGAAATTGAGCGCTTGATCCAATTGCTGGCTCGCTTGCCGGGGCTCGGACCCCGCTCCGCGCGCCGCGTCGCGCTGCATCTTATCAAAAAGCGCGAATTGTTGATGGCGCCGCTTGCGGGCGCATTGCAGGTCGCGCTGGAAAAAATCGAAATCTGCAAGGTCTGCGGCAATATCGATACGCATAACCCTTGCACGGTTTGCACCGATCCCCGCCGCGATCCTTCGATGATCGTCGTTGTTGCTGATGTGGCGGATTTATGGGCGCTTGAGCGCGCCAATGCGATCAATGCGCACTATCACGTGCTTGGCGGCACGTTGTCGCCGCTCGATGGCGTTGGTCCCGACGATCTAACGATCAATGCATTGGTGGGGCGCGCCCATCAGGAGGCGGTCAAGGAAGTGATCCTTGCCCTTAATGCCACGGTCGACGGCCAGACCACGGCGCATTACATCACCGACATGCTTCATGGCGCCGGCGTGAAGGTGACGCGGCTTGCCCATGGCGTGCCGGTCGGCGGCGAGCTTGATTATCTCGATGAGGGCACGCTTTTGGCCGCGATCCGCCAGCGAACGTTGTTCTGAAAATTAGAGCGCGATGAAGAATGGTTGAATCATCATCGCGCTATCTTTTTATCTGAGCATGATCTCCGGGCAAACGCTTTGCGTTTGTCCCGAGGGAAAACCGGTTCCCACACCCGCCTACGCGGGTGCAGGCCTTTTCCGGATCATGCTCTAACCAAGCCGCTTGAAATGGCCGATGCGCTGTAGCACCCACAGCAGCAGAAGACCTGGTACTCCTGCCGCCGCGCAAATCACAAAAAACCAAGTCCAGCCGGCCGCATCGGCAATATAGCCCGAGCCCGCCGATAAATAGGTTCGCCCCACCGCGGCAAGCGCGGTGAGCAGCGCATATTGCGTTGCCGTGTGCAGCGGGTTTGCGCAAAGCGCGGAAATGTAGGCAACGAAAATCACCGTTCCGATCGCGCTGGTGAAATTCTCGACCGTAATGGCAAACGTCAGCACCACGACGTTATGGCCGACGAGCGATTGGTAGGAGAAGGCGAAATTGGCCGCGGCCTGCAGCGCGCCACCGATCCAGAGGCTTGTTGCAAGGGGATAGGCACGCGCGATAAAGCCGCCGGCAAATCCACCGGCCAGGGTTGCGGCAAGCCCCACGCCTTTGATGATGGTCGCGTATTCATTGCGCGAAAAGCCGAGATCAAGCACGAAGGACTCGGTCATGATGCCGGCAAGCGCGTCGGTGAATTTGTATAAGACAACGAACGCCAAAATGGCCGCGGCAACGCCTGCGCCTCGATCCAAGAAATCGCGGAAGGCTCCGACTGCCGCGCTGATCACCCGCAGGAATGGGCCATCCTTGGCATGTGCGGCGTGATCTGAAACCGCAACGGCGGATTTCTCCGGCTCGGTGGCGAACACGGTTGTGATCATGCCGATCAGGACGATGGCCGCCATCGCGATGTAAGACCACATCCAGGCTGACGGCTTACCGAAATCGAATCCTTCAAGCGCCGACACCAGATAGAGCGCGCCTGCGGTCGATACCAGTGTTCCAATCCGATAGGCCGCGACATAGGACGCCATGCCGGCTGCCTGTTCGCGTTCGGCCAAGCTTTCCACCCGGAAAGCATCGATGACGATGTCTTGGGTTGCTGATGCGGCAGCAACGAGGAGAGCCGCAAACGCGACCAGCCCGGGCGCGGACACCGGATTGCAGCCCGCGAGAAACAGGATCGCCGCCATAAGCAACATCTGAGAGAGCAGCAGCCAGCCGCGCCTGCGCCCAAGCAGCCGCGAGAGAACCGGCACATCGAGCGCATCAAGCAATGGCGCCCAAAGAAATTTGAGGGTGTAGGGCGTTTGCAGCAACGCGAGGAGGCCGATCGTGCCGAGGTCGATCCCTGCCTCCCGCATCCACACCCGCAGCGTCGATCCGGAAAGCGCAAGCGGCAGCCCGGCAGAAAAGCCAAGAAACAACACGATCAAAACGCGCGGCTGGAGATAAACCGCAAGCGCATCGACAAAGGAGGAAGGCGGGGCCTTTGTCTCTGGCTTCGTTGCTGTCGGCTTTGCAGGGATTGTCATGTCACGCGCTATTCGCCCGCTTCGAGCTCGCGGGTTATGGGTGCCGGAATAACCACGCCTGGATTGGGGGCGCTCTCGTCAGTCTGAAATTCCAACGCTTCGATCCGGCTGCCGCGTTTGGTGATCTTCTCGGTCGAAATCAAAATTTGGCCGATATCGTCGGAAGCCTGGTTGAAGTGTTGCTGCAATTTGTGCACGCGGTCGCGCAGCCGTCCCATATCGTCCATGAGATGGCCGACCTCGCCGCGGATTTGGAGCGCGGCCTCCCGCATGCGGGAATCTTTCATGATCTGCTGCATCACCTGGATCGCCAGCATCAGCAGCGAAGGCGAGACAAGCACCACCTGGGCTCGATAGGCCTTTTGGATGACTTCATCGAAACTGTCGTAAAGCTCTGCATAAACAGATTCAGAGGGAACGAACATCAGGGCAATTTCCTGCGTCTCGCCAGGAATGAGATATCGCTCTGCGATATCGTTGACGTGACGGAGCACGTCCTGCCGCACGCGCTGGGAGGCTTGCTTGCGCTCGTCCTCAGATGGTGCTTCGCGAAAAGCCGTTACGGCTTCAAGCGGAAATTTGGCATCGATCACAATCGGACGCCGATCGCCGGGCAGGAACACCACGCAATCGGGCCGTGTTTTGTTTGAGAGCGTAAATTGAAATTCGAACGAACCTTTCGGCAATCCGTCCTTGACGATCGCCTCCATGCGACCTTGCCCGAATGCACCGCGTGCTTGTTTGTTGGAAAGTACTTCGCGCAGCGAGCTGACTTGCGAAGTAAGCTCCGTCAGATTGCGTTGTGCATTGTCGATGACGGCAATACGTTCATGCAGTTGCTGGAGGCTTTCAACGGTGTGGCGGGTGGTTGCTTCCATCGATTGGCCGACGCGATGGCTCACCGCATCGAGCCGCTCCGCCATCACGCGTGCGAGTTCCGCCTGCCGCCCGGTGAGCGTTTCGCCCATGACCTGGACGCGGCCCACGGTCTCGGCCTGTATGCGCGCAAGCTCGGCCATTCGCTGCTCGATTTCCGATGTGCGCGTTGCATCGCGCGCGTCATTCAGGTTCCGCTCGCGGATGGTGCGCGCCAGCATCACCGCAATGCCGGTCAGGACTGCAAGCAGAAGAACTGCGAAGGCGCTAGCAATAATGATGAACGTGTCGGTCATATGGCCTATCTAAACTGATTCGTGGGGTTCGGCGAACGAAGGGGGAACGTTAAGGACGGAAGACGGCTTTGTTATACGGCCGATTGACCCGGCCGCCGCTTCCTCCTAAATCGCGCGCCATGACCATACGCCCCATTGTCACGCTTCCCGATCCGCGGCTGCGGCTGACCTCCGAAAAGGTGGTCACCATCGACGATGAGATCCGTCGCCTGATCGATGACATGTTCGAAACCATGTACGACGCGCCGGGTATTGGGCTGGCAGCGATCCAGATCGGGGTGCCCAAGCGTGTGGTCACCATGGATCTTGCGAAGAAGGACGAGGCCGAGCAGCGGCGGGTTTTTATCAATCCCGAGATCGTTTCATCGTCCGAACAGTGCGGCGTTTATGAGGAAGGCTGCCTCTCCATTCCGGAATATTACGAAGAGGTCGAGCGTCCGGCCGAGGTCAGGGTGCGTTATCTTGATGAGCTGGGCGCTGTTCAGGAGATCGACGCGAGCGGGCTGCTTGCAACCTGTCTGCAACATGAGATCGACCATACCAATGGCGTTCTCTTCATCGATCACATTTCCAAGCTCAAGCGTGATCGGGTGATCAAAAAATTTGCCAAAGCGGCAAAGCGCGCTGAAAAATGAAGGTACGCGCAATCGCCCTTGGTATCGACGTCATCAACATCGGACCGTGACATGCCCCTTCGGTTGATCTTCATGGGCACGCCGGATTTTGCTGTGCCGACCCTGCTCGAGATTGTGGGGCGGGGCTATGAAGTCGCCGCCGTTTACACCCGCGCCGCAAAGCCGGGGGGCCGCCGCGGTCTTGATCTGCAGCCGACGCCTGTAGAGCGCGCGGCAACGCGTTTTGGTCTTCCGGTCTTGACGCCGGCATCGCTGAAGTCGGCGGAAGCGGAGGCAATCTTTCGCGGTCACAGCGCCGATGCCGCCGTCGTTGTTGCCTATGGGCTGCTGCTTCCCCAAGCGATCCTCAACGCGGTCCCGCAGGGCTGCTTCAATTTACATGCTTCGCTGCTGCCGCGCTGGCGCGGCGCGGCGCCGATCAATCGCGTGATCATGGCGGGCGATGCGGAAACCGGCGCCATGGTGATGAAGATGGATGAAGGGCTCGACACCGGTCCGATTGCGATGGCGGAGCGCATGCCAATCGGGCCGGATATGACGGCCGGTGAATTGCACGATGCGCTGGCGCGGTCCGGGGCGGATCTGATGGTGCGCGCTCTTGGCGCGCTTGAACGCGGCACACTGCAATACACGCCGCAATCATCCGACGGCGTCACCTATGCGGCCAAGATCTCCAAAGCGGAGACCCGCGTTGACTGGAACAAGTCGTGGAAAGAGGTGCACGATCATTGCCGCGGGTTGTCGCCATTTCCAGGAGCCTGGTTCGAAGCGCCTGACGATGGCGGTGCGCTGGTTCGCGTCAAGGTGCTGCGCTCGACGCAAGGCGAGGGGAGCGGGGCGCCTGGAACAGTGCTCGACCGCGCTTTGACCATCGCTTGCGCGGAAGGTGCCGTGCGCATTCTCGATTTGCAACGCGCCGGGCGTCAGCCGATGAAAGCGGAGGAGTTCCTGCGCGGCCTCAGGCTTGATCCTGGCACTGTACTCGGCTGAGGCGATCATGCCGCGTTACAAACTCATTATTGAATATGATGGCACGCCGTTCTGCGGCTGGCAGATTCAGGAAAACAGCCCGTCGGTCCAAGGCCTCATCACCGATGCGGTTGCAGCCTTCGCCGATGAGCGTGTCACGCTGCAGGGGGCGGGGCGCACTGATGCCGGCGTTCATGCGTTGGGCCAAGCGGCGCACCTTGACCTTGAGCGCGCCTGGCGGCCGGATCAGGTGCGCGACGCGCTCAATGCGCTGTTGCGCCCA
>DATAIA010000769.1:0-5774 GCA_036262895.1 Xanthobacteraceae bacterium | reverse complement strand
GTCGTCCCGGCCTCCGCGCCGGGACCCATAGCCCCGGTCGACCGCTGCGCAAGCGAAGTGCTTCGACAAAGCCCCCTGCACTTTCCGTAGCATCGCCGCCGTATAGGTCCAGGATCGGCGCTCGCGTTGCTCGCTTGTCCGGGACGACGGAATTCATTTTTCGAATCGAATCTCCAGCAGCAGATACACGTCCGCCTTCTCGCGGCACGTTCTGCCCGAGGTTTTGCAATTCGTTGTCCCCCTCGACAATGAGGGAGCAGGGAATGCCGGATGCGCGCTGCATCCGCGGTCTCGCGTGCAATGAGCAGTAAAAGGCGCACACGAGCATACAGGTTCAGCGGAGGCACTCCGGCATTCCCTGCGCAATGGCTTTACGGCTTATACGTGCTCTCCCCGGCGACGAATTTCCTGTTTGCCACCGTCGCCAGCGGATTGAGATTTGTCTTGAGCCCGGTCGGGCCGACGCGTCTCCGCTGGCTTGGACATCAGCATCGGATGCCAGAACCACACGACTTCGCCGTACGCAGCGCCCTCACCGCCCCCTCCTACCGGCAAGATGCCGATGCGCGGGTGTGGCGAAAGCCTTGAAACGCCGGTCGTCTGCGCTGACGTCAAATCGCTCACGGAGAACCCGCCCTGCGACTACGATCGCGCCCGACGCCGCTGCGTCCACCGCATCCAACCCCGCGTCCGTGACGATCGCGATACGCCCCTCGTGCCGGGGTGGACGGGCGAGGTGATAGCGGTGATTTGGGTTGCGGCGGAAGCGGTTTATTTGTCCGGACGCGGCTGGACGGGTAGCATCAGGTTGATCTGGTTCGATAATTTGGGCTGAACGCGCAGGGCAAGTCAGCTGGTTGCACGAATTAAATGCACCGTCACCGTAAACCCACCGCGCGCTGCCGGCAGCTGCAGCGCGATTACCCTGTCGGCCCGACTGCCTCCAACCTTCAGGAACTGGAAGTAGAACAACTGGCTGAACTTCGCCACCTAGAGCAGTAACGCCGCCTTATCTAACACCCGGAAGAAAAAAGCCCGTCGGAAAATCCACCGGGCTTTTGATTTGGCCAATTCAGCTAGTAGATGGCGCGGACGGCGGTCACTTACCCGCCGTCTCGAGCGCCGGCAGGCGCAGGTCTTCCTTGGTCTTGCCTTCCATCAGCAGTTTCGTGACCCACAGCGGCGATCTGCCTCGACCGGTCCATGTCTGAGCGGGATTGTCGGGGTTTTGATATTTGGGCGGGATGACCCTCCGCGGCCGACGAACAGACAGAACAGACAATCGTCTAAGCCGTGCTTCGATCTTGTTCTTCTCGTCCAGAACTCTCTGAGCGAGCAAGTTGCCAACTTGCTCATAGATCGATGACAGCTCGTCGATTTGAAGAGCGCCGAAATCTATATTGGTCATGTTGTCCCGCCTTGGGGGAAATAAAAGGCCAAGGGATCGCCTCTTGGCGACCCCTCCAATCACGGCGCCTTGGTCATGCCAGACGCAAGGAAGCCTGACTCTTGCGCCGGTAAGCAACGAAGCCGACGCCGAAGAAACCCAAGATCATCATGGCCCATGTCGAGGGCTCGGGTACGGCAGCCGTAAGGGTCAGGGCGCCGACAGGGCCCGTCTCACCACCAAGATTGCGGATGTCGACTGAGAACAGCGCCGGGGTGCCACCGTTTCCATTTGTCCGCGTACTGAGAGTAAAGGATGAAGCATCAAGCAAATAGTTCGCGGCGGTCGGGTCGTATTCGAAGGTCAGCGTGTGAACCGTGGTCGGCCCGGAATACGTCAGTCCCTGCAAGAAGTTGTTGAAGCCGTCTTGCGACTGAGGCAGCGTCGTATCAGGGGCAAAATTCGCGGTAATAGTCGGCACAACATATGAGCCGGCGAATGTCGGGTTGAATACGAATGCGTCGAACGGACCAGTCGGGTTGAACACGTAGTCGCTGCCGAGGGCGACGGTGAACACTACATTGGCCCCTGCGCTGGCCTGAGAAATTGTCACGGTGCCGAATGCCTGGCCGGTCGAACAACCGGTCGAGCAATTATCTTGGGTGAGATTGGAAGTCAGTACCACTGCCGCATGAGCAGCAGGCGCCATAAAAGAAATCGTCGCCAGACTAGCGACCGCAATTGCTACGCCGAACTTCATTATTAAACTCCCTTTCATTTCCAAATTTGAACGCACCGACGAGTCTTAATTGCTTATTTTTCCCGGCCAATAACATCGATTAAGAGTTAGTTAAAGCAGGAACTTTTCTCGGAGGAAGAAGGGCGTCCGCGATATGCCGGCAGCTCCAAGTTGCTTTGAAATATCTTCGAGAAGCGAGATTGCGCCAATGCAACCAGTAGCTCCTGCAATTCAAAACGATTTATCTCGGGAAATTTTCTTGTCAGCGCAGCGCCTTAAATAAGGGCGATATCCCGCCTCCCATTAAGTCCGACTGCATTTATTTGGCGTGTAGAATGGCTGAGAACCACCAACTTGCCCATGAAGCTGCCAGCGGCTCCCGTATGACTACGGTATATCCTTTGGCATAGACGAATGTGGCAAAACCTCGACCGCTTGTTGTGCTTGTTTGCAGGTCTTTCCCGACTTCGGCCGCAAGGGGACGATCCAGCCTACGCCGGCAAAGTAGACCAACGGCATTGACAAGAAGTCGTCCACCGAACCGCGCAGCTAACATATTATAATGCCGGAACCTGCAAAGCTGGCGAGGTTTTCGCTGCCGGGGTTGGACGAATTTCAGTTAGGCAATATTGAACCCGGCGGGCCGTTGGCGGAAATGCCAGCGGCCCTTTTTGGTGCCAAACTTCCTCGCACCAAGGCCGTCATTCGGTTCAGTTCTTTTTACACAGGACGCTCTTCAGGGGAGTTATTAATCCTGCGCGCGAACTGGTCGACTGTGAACTCTTGAGCGCCATGAGTGATGGTCACCCCTGGAAGGCCAGCTTTTGTCCACGCTGTTGCTCGCTCCAGCGCTGCCCAATCCGTATCAAACGTTTCGTCGAGATAGATGTCGTCGAGACGACTCGATACACGAAAGCTCATTTGGAAAGTACCGAGGTTCGACGCACCGTTTCTTGCATGTTTTTCCCGCCATAATCCACCTGCTCCAACGCTAGCCTCGCGCCGGGGTTCCTGGCGCTCGTTCGGAACGACTGCGCGGCTCCGCCGTAGACGGCAGGGAGGCGGACACAAATGGCCGAGAATCGAGTAGCGCCACGCAGGCGGCTTTTGAAGACTGCAAGATCTCATTGGGAGGTGGTGCCATCGATTGCACCATCCGTAACTTGTCGGAAACCGGCGCGGCGCTCGACGTAGCATCACCCGTCGGAATACCGGACTTTTTCAATCTCGTGATTGAATCCGAAAACATTGATCTGCCGTGTCGCGTTGTGTGGCGAAAGCCATCAAGGATCGACGTACAGTTCGTGCCGCGGTAGCCCGCCCAGTTGCGCGCTGCCGCGCAGATCCTCCGATCATCATCGAATGCTGGAACTACGGTGAAAGTGCACTTAATCTGTTCGCAATTACGGTAACAGTGCACTTATTCGGCCTCGCCCGAAGTGCAATTGAGTGCACTGTCACCGTAATGCTGCCCGAGCTTTGGCCTTTCGCGGTAGCCCCGTATTCTGAACGGGCGTGCGATGTCCTTGAGGGTCATCGCCAACACGCCAGCTTCGACCCTTCTCACGAGCGATGCGTTAGTTCGACCGTGGGCACGGGTCCGACCATCAGGCCAGGCTGGCCGTTGACCTAGATCAAAACATGCTGTCTTGGGCTGACAGCCCTTTCATGCATGAGGCTCATGGCGGTCGCAGCGTTGCTGCGTGGGCCTCTCGGTGCAATTACGCATCATCAAGGGAGGGAATGGAAATGAAACGTTCAGTTTTATTGGCATTGATCCCATTTATATTTTCGGCTCCAGCATCAGCCGATGACATGAAGCAGGAAGTGACCAAGATCGCTGCCGCCTACGTAGATTGCTTCAATAAGCAAGACGCCGCCTGCATTGCGGCGCTCTACAGCAAGGATGGCTTCCTCGTTAACCCGGCGGGGAAACACGCAGTTTCAGTATATTACGGTAATGCATTCAAAGCCGGACTGAACAAGCTGGAGGTGACGGTGGATGAAGCATGGCAACTTGATAACGACACGCCCGGCGCCATGGGCAAATTCCGTGTCACTGGCAAGAACGACAAAGGCGAGCCAATGGAGTCGGCCGGTGTCTGGACAGGCGTCTACGTAAAGGAAGACGGAAAATGGAAAGCCCGAATGCTGACAGCGGCTCCGCTTCCACCAAAGAAGGATTGATCGTTTGAAACACGGCGCCCATCTCGCAAGAGGTGGGCGTTTTGGCTTTGAGCGTCTGCGCTCGGCCCGTTCTCACCGGATGGATCAATTCACTTACACAACCAAGCCCAGTAGCTCTCCTATTCCGGCAATAATTTGGTAACCTTCTCACCATGCGGTCGGGCCTAGACTGCGCGGTTGTACCATCCTAATTTATACCACCATTACGATTATTCTTGGGATTGCTCGATGTTTGAACGTCGCACCCTTGAACGCATCGAAATCAACCGGCTGGGGCTCGTCTGCGTCGGCGGCATTCGCGGCTGTCACCCCTGCCTGGTGTTGGATATCAACGACGACGGTGCGATGCTCCGCTCATCCACCTATCACACTGCGGCCTTCAGATTCGATCTCTCGTTGGATGGCTTCAGAACAACGAAGCACTGTCGTGTCGTGTGGCGCAACGGAAATGCATGCGGCGTCGAGTTTGTCGATCGGGAGTGACCATCGCTCGCATTCTCTACGGGCAGTTGCCCCCATCCTGCTGGTTCCAGTTTTCGGAAACACACTTCGTCCCCGCCTCGAAATTTGCGTCGCTTTTCGCGGGCCGTTCGGATGCAACTACGGAACATCATTACATTTGAGGGTTTCGCGGAACGAAACGGCTCGCGAGTCTTTCTTTGACATTCGGGAGGTGCCCATGACTTCTATGGCGACTGAAGGTGCGTGTGCATTCGCTTGGCGGAACTATCTGTTGCTCCACAGCGGCATCAGCGAAAACGACAACAGGCGTTCAGCCCTCCATCGGTACATTACCAGTCTACGCGAGACCAGCGAGTATGATTTCGATCTCTTGCAAATCGCTGCCGTCACCTACCTGAAGAATCTGGACAGATTGCATGACGACCGCAGCGCGAGACGAGCGGCGGATCAAGCGCTGGCCGAACGCCTGGAATCACGCAACGCGTAACGGGACATACAGCATTAGCCAGAACACTTAGCGATGGAGCAAACAGCATGGTTGACAAGATCACCGACACCAATCGTCCGCCGCAGTTCACGGCAGCGACAGCAATGGGCATGAATGTCCTGAAGCCGATAATGCATGTTCAGGTCTCAATGTTGCGGATGTGGGCCGATAGCATTGAAAGATTTGCGGGGAATTACGAGAAGGGGTTTGAAGAAACCGCGAACAAGGTGGAGGAACGGTCAGACAAGGAGCGAGCCGCGTAATCGGGACGCTCCTCGAGGGGCGTCGCGTAGCTGGTGGTTGTAGCGCCGCGTTCGTTGTTTTCGATCCGGCTCTCATGCCGGCTGTGCTTCAATGATCGCGTTGCCGGCGATCAAGCCGGCAAGGGCCGGAAAGCGGCCCTTGCCATTGATGGAGCCCTCGTAATCTTGGATTACATATGCATGCCGGCCATAGCCGTGGCTTCGTTATGATGTCCGCCATCCGTGCCGCCATTGGGCAGCACGCCGTCA
>DATAIA010000768.1:0-6020 GCA_036262895.1 Xanthobacteraceae bacterium | reverse complement strand
GGGGCCAGCACAGACGGGGAAGCGACCCGAGTTTGTGCGCCGATGAGGCGCACCAGTTTGGTTCGAACCTCGAGACCCGGTTGCGGCCGCAAGGCGTGGATCGGGGGGCAGGCTTGTCGAAGCGTCGTCCTGCCCTTGGTTCGCTGCGCGTGAACTTGGAAAGCGGGACGGCTGGTAGCAACCCGGCGGCTCCCGCGGCTCACGCGGGCCAGCCGTCAAAACGGAAAGAGCTTGCAGTGGATCGAGCGGCTAAAGCGGAGTCCATCACCGAACTGAACGGGGTCTTCAAGACCTCCAACGTCGTGGTGGTGGCTCACTATTCCGGCCTCAGCGTTGCCCAGATGCAGACTCTGCGGAAGCAGATGAAGCAGGCGGGCGCGCAGGTGAAGGTCGCGAAAAACCGTCTCGCCAAGATCGCTCTCAAGGACACCGACGCTGCCGCCATCGCGCCCCTGCTCAAGGGGCCGACAGTGATCGCCTATTCGGGCGATCCGGTCGCGGCACCGAAGGTGGCCATCGATTTCGCCAAGGCGAACGAAAAGTTCGTCGTTCTCGGCGGGACGATGGGCAAGACGGCTCTGGACACCAATGGCGTCAAGGCTTTGGCCTCGCTGCCGTCTCTGGATGAACTGCGTGCCAAGATCCTCGGCCTCCTCGTGGCGCCGGCGACCAAGATCGCGCAGCTCACCAACGCTCCCGCGGCCAAGGTCGCGCGCGTGGTCCAGGCTTATGCATCCAAGGGCGCTGCGGCCTGACGGCTCAAAGCAAACTCACACAACTGGTTCGAACCTAGTAGGAACTGAAAAATGGCTGACTTGCAGAAGATCGTCGACGAACTGTCGACTCTGACCGTCCTCGAAGCGGCGGATCTGGCGAAGATGTTGGAAGAGAAGTGGGGCGTTTCGGCTGCCGCTGCTGTTGCTGTGGCTGCTGGCCCTGCCGGTGCTGCTGGTGGCGCTGCTGCCGAAGAAAAGACCGAGTTCTCCGTGATCCTGGCTGCGGCCGGCGACAAGAAGATCGAAGTCATCAAGGAAGTGCGTGCTCTCACCGGCCTGGGCCTCAAGGAAGCCAAGGACCTGGTCGAAGGCGCGCCGAAGACCGTCAAGGAAGGCGTCAGCAAGGACGAAGCTGCAAAGATCAAGGCGACGCTGGAGAAGGTGGGCGCCAAGGTCGACCTCAAGTAAGTGTGAAAGAAATCAAAACGATTCCGGGGTTACAACCCCGGGATCGTTTTGAATGCCGCATTGCGGCACCCTGATAGTTTCTGTTCGAAGTGGCGGGTGGAGTCTCGGTTTTGAAAAACTGAGTTTCGATCAAGCCGCACTCTCGAACGCTCCTGGTTCGACGTGCGTTTCAGGCAGCGTGTTGTTCGCGCCGCCACGACAAAGAGATCACATCCGACGTGAACCGTATTCGGCCGTCGGTCATATCCGTGCCGCACTCCCTGTGGCGCGACGAATTGAGAGGCCACAATGGCGCAGACATTCACCGGTCGCAAGCGTGTCCGTAAGTTCTTCGGCAAGATTCAGGAAGTCGCCGAGATGCCGAACCTCATCGAGGTTCAGAAGGCCTCGTACGATCAGTTCCTGTTGATCGAAGAGCCCAAAGGTGGTCGTCCGGACGATGGGCTGCAAGCGGTATTCAAGTCCGTGTTCCCGATCTCGGACTTTTCGAGCACGTCGATGCTTGAGTTCGTTCGCTACGAATTCGAGCCGCCGAAATACGACGTTGACGAGTGCCGTCAGCGCGGCATGACCTATGCTGCGCCGCTCAAAGTGACCCTGCGCCTCATTGTGTTTGATGTCGATGAAGAAACCGGCGCCAAGTCGGTGAAGGACATCAAGGAGCAAGACGTTTATATGGGCGATATCCCGCTGATGACGATGAACGGCACGTTCATCGTCAACGGCACGGAACGCGTCATTGTCAGTCAGATGCATCGTTCGCCCGGCGTGTTCTTCGATCACGACAAGGGCAAGACGCATTCGTCAGGCAAGTTGCTGTTTGCCGCCCGCATCATTCCGTATCGCGGTTCGTGGCTCGATATCGAATTCGACGCCAAGGACATCGTCCATGCGCGCATCGATCGTCGCCGTAAAATTCCGGTGACGTCATTGTTGTTCGCGCTTGGGATGGATGGTGAAACCATCCTCAACACATTCTATCGTCAGATCGTTTACAAGCGTTTCAAGGATGGTTGGCGCGTTCCCTTCGATGCCAATCGCCTCAAGGGCTACAAGGCGATCAACGATCTCATCGATGCCGATAGCGGCAAGGTGGTGTTAGAGGCCGGCAAGAAGCTGACCGTGCGCCAGGCCCGCCAGCTTGCAGAAAAGGGCCTCAAGGCTCTGCGGATGACCGACGAGGAATTGCTTGGTCACTACATCGCTGAAGATCTCGTCAATCCCAAGACCGGTGAGATCTACGTCGAGGCGGGCGAGGAAATCACCGAGAAGACCCTGAAGGCGATCGGCGAAGCCGGGTACAAAGAACTCCCGGTGCTCGATATCGATCACGTCAATGTCGGCGCTTACGTCCGCAACACGCTTGCGGTCGATAAGAATATGACGCGCGAGGATGCGCTGTTCGATATCTACCGGGTGATGCGCCCGGGCGAACCGCCGACGCTCGATACCGCGCAAGCGATGTTCCAGTCGCTGTTCTTCGATGCCGAGCGCTACGATCTTTCCGCGGTCGGTCGCGTGAAGATGAACATGCGGCTCAACCTCGATGTCGATGACACTGTGCGCGTGCTGCGCAAGGACGACATCATTTCGGTGATCCGTACATTGCTCGATCTGCGCGATGGTAAGGGTGAGATCGACGACATCGACCATCTCGGCAACCGCCGGGTGCGTTCGGTCGGTGAGTTGATGGAAAATCAATACCGCATCGGTCTCTTGCGCATGGAGCGCGCGATCAAAGAGCGCATGAGCTCCGTCGATATCGATACCGTGATGCCGCAGGATCTGATCAACGCAAAGCCTGCCGCAGCTGCGGTTCGCGAGTTCTTCGGCTCCTCGCAGCTTTCGCAATTCATGGATCAGACCAATCCGCTTTCGGAGATCACCCACAAGCGTCGTCTTTCGGCGCTCGGTCCGGGCGGTCTTACGCGCGAACGCGCGGGCTTCGAAGTTCGCGACGTGCATCTGACGCATTACGGCCGGATCTGCCCGATCGAAACGCCGGAAGGTCCAAACATCGGTCTGATCAACTCGCTCGCGACCTATGCGCGGGTGAACAAATACGGCTTCGTCGAGACGCCTTACCGCAAGGTGAAGGATGGCCGGGTTACCGATGAAGTGGTCTATCTCTCCGCGATGGAGGAGGGGCGCTACACGGTCGCGCAGGCCAACGCGCCGATCGATGCCAAGGGTCGATTCACGGAAGATCTGATCGTCTGCCGCCATGCCGGCGATGTGCTGATGCTCTCAACCGATAAAGTCGACTATATGGACGTGTCGCCGAAGCAGGTGGTTTCGGTGGCCGCGGCGTTGATCCCGTTCCTGGAGAACGACGACGCCAACCGCGCGCTGATGGGCTCCAACATGCAGCGTCAGGCCGTGCCGTTGGTGCGCGCCGAAGCGCCGTTTGTCGGAACCGGCATGGAAGGTGTGGTCGCCCGCGATTCCGGAGCTGCTATTGCAGCCCGCCGCACGGGCGTCATCGATCAGGTTGACGCCACTCGTATCGTGGTGCGCGCAACCGAAGAAACCGACCCGTCGAAATCGGGCGTTGATATCTATCGGCTGCAGAAGTTCCAGCGTTCCAACCAGAACACCTGCATCAACCAGCGCCCGCTGGTGAAGGTAGGCGATCAGGTCAAACGCGGCGACATCATTGCCGATGGCCCGTCGACGGAGCTTGGCGAACTGGCGCTTGGCCGCAACGTGCTCGTCGCGTTCATGCCGTGGAATGGCTACAACTTCGAAGACTCGATCCTGCTCTCCGAGCGGATCGTGAAGGACGACGTTTTCACTTCAATTCACATCGAAGAATTCGAAGTGATGGCCCGCGATACCAAGCT
Source organism: Xanthobacteraceae bacterium (assembly GCA_036262895.1). GTDB lineage: Bacteria > Pseudomonadota > Alphaproteobacteria > Rhizobiales > Xanthobacteraceae > AP-16. The sequence continues at coordinate 1,993 of DATAIA010000768.1, read as the reverse complement.
GGGTCCTGAAGAAATCACCCGTGACATTCCGAACGTGTCGGAAGAGGCGCTCAAGAACCTCGACGAAGCGGGTATCGTTTATATCGGCGCCGAAGTTCGCGCCGGCGATATTCTGGTCGGCAAGATTACGCCGAAGGGCGAAAGCCCGATGACGCCGGAAGAAAAGCTGTTGCGCGCCATCTTTGGCGAAAAGGCTTCTGACGTCCGCGATACTTCGTTGCGGGTGCCGCCGGGCGTTCAGGGCACGGTGGTTGAAGTCCGGGTGTTCAATCGCCACGGCGTCGAAAAGGACGAGCGCGCGCTCGCTATCGAACGTGAGGAAATTGAACGGCTCGCAAAGGATCGCGACGACGAACAGGCGATCCTTGATCGCAACGTCTACGGCCGCCTGGGCGAGATGCTTGAGGGTAAAGTCGGCATTGCCGGACCCAAGGGCTTCAAGAAAGACACCAAGATCACGCGTGCGATTCTCGAAGAGACCGCACGGTCGCAGTGGTGGCAGTTCGCGGTTTCGAACGATCGGCTGATGAGCGAGATCGAAGCGATCCGCAAGCAGTACGATGAATCGAAGAAAGGTCTTGAGCAGCGCTTCCTAGATAAAGTCGAGAAGCTGCAGCGCGGTGATGAATTGCCGCCCGGCGTGATGAAGATGGTCAAAGTCTTCGTTGCGGTGAAGCGCAAGATTCAGCCCGGCGATAAAATGGCAGGGCGGCACGGCAACAAGGGTGTGGTATCGAAGATCGTGCCCGCAGAAGATATGCCGTTCCTTGCTGATGGTTCGCCGGTCGACATCGTGCTCAACCCGCTCGGTGTGCCGAGCCGAATGAATGTCGGGCAGATTCTGGAAACGCATCTTGGATGGGCGTGCGCCGGGCTCGGACATCGCATCGGTCAGGCCGTTGATGCCTATTACGCGAAGAAGGATCTCAAGCCGCTCAAAGAGACCTTGAAGAAGGTCTATGGCGAGGACGAGACCATCAAGTCGTTGGGCGAAGAGGAACTTGTCGAACTCGGCCACAATTTGCGGCATGGCGTTCCGATCGCAACCCCGGTGTTTGACGGTGCGAAGGAAGCAGATATCGAGCAAATGCTCGATCTCGCAGGCCTCGACCATTCCGGCCAGGTGGAGCTCTTCGACGGGCGGACGGGTGAACAGTTCGATCGTAGGGTGACGGTCGGCTATATCTATATGCTCAAGCTGCATCATCTTGTGGACGATAAGATCCACGCGCGCTCGATCGGGCCGTACAGCCTCGTGACCCAGCAGCCGCTGGGCGGCAAGGCACAGTTCGGCGGCCAGCGGTTCGGCGAAATGGAGGTGTGGGCGCTCGAAGCTTACGGCGCTGCATACACGCTCCAGGAAATGCTGACGGTGAAGTCGGACGACGTCGCCGGTCGAACCAAGGTCTACGAAGCGATCGTGCGCGGCGACGATACGTTTGAAGCGGGTATCCCAGAGTCCTTCAACGTGTTGGTCAAGGAAATGCGTTCGCTTAGCCTCAACGTCGATCTGCACAATTCCAAGCAGCGGACCGGTGGAGAGGGTGCGGAGGCAGCTGAGTAGAGTTTGAACCACCTCCTCCGTTTACGGGGGAGGTCGGGTGCTCCAGCCCTCTTCCGCAAGCGGGAGAGGGAGTGAAAGCGGATCAACAAATCTCGGGGCGCGGCATTCATGGCCCGCTTCCGAGCCGAGGAGACGGCGATGAATCAAGAAGTCATGAATCTTTTCAGCCCGCAGGTCCCGGCTCAGGTCTTCGACCAGATCCGGATTTCGATCGCGAGCCCGGAAAAGATTCTGTCGTGGTCCTACGGCGAAATCAAAAAGCCCGAAACCATCAACTACCGGACGTTCAAGCCGGAGCGTGATGGTTTGTTCTGCGCGCGGATTTTCGGGCCGATCAAGGATTACGAGTGCTTGTGCGGCAAGTACAAGCGTATGAAGTACAAGGGCATCATCTGCGAGAAGTGCTCGGTCGAGGTCACGCTCTCGCGC
>DATAIA010000767.1:0-1841 GCA_036262895.1 Xanthobacteraceae bacterium | reverse complement strand
TCCGCCGCCAATGACATGAATGGGGGAATAGGAGGAATTATTGGTCATTGGCGGCTGATATCACGCCGGGACATGCGATCCAACAATAGAATTGAAAACGGTGCCCGGCGCCGCCGCAAGCTGGTCAGTCCTGCTCTCGCGTTCCGGGCGACGCTTCGCGCTGCTCGGCATCTTCGAGATCGGCAGCGACGACGTAGGCATCGCCATGTTCCCGTACCGCTTCGCGTTGTGCGGCAAGGTTGGGGAGATCATCGGGGGCCATTTCTTCCGTGTGCTCGCCGAAAGTGTCTATTTCACCCTTCGGTGTTCCGCCGTCCTTACGCCGGGCATCCATCGCCCGGGCAGTCTCGTCGGCAATCTCACGCCGGCGAGCGTCGGCTGCCGGGCTGTCTTCTGCCCGCGCATCATCAGTTGCTTTTTCGAGAATGGTTCTGGTCAAGGTATCACCTCCAGAAACGGCTGGTCTCGACGGATTGGCGGCCGAGCAGATAGCCGATGCTGAAAGCCAGCACGCCGATACCGACAACGACCGAGCTGGCAGTGTGTGGATGATCGGCCGCGCCCGTTGCGACGGCCTGTACTTCCCGCTTGACCGCGGAGGCGGTGTTCGACGCGGCCTTTCGGATGCCTTCGGGTTTGTTCGCGGGCTGGCCGGTAAAGCCTGCATTGAGCTGATTTGCCATGTTGGTCTCCTTTCGTGAAGGAGAACTGACGGAAGGCGCTAGGGTTCCGACAAAGAAGGAGCAAGGCCCAAAAACGAAAACGGCGCCTGATGGCGCCGTCTTGGGGAATGGTTCGTTCGCTTTCTTAGCGGAACGAGCGGGATGCGATGCCGCGGATGTCGTAACGGCTCACACCGATATCGGCGAGCGTCTGGTTGGACAGGTTGCCAAGTTCGTTGAGCGTACGGCGGTAGCTAATCCAGCTCTTTGCAATGCGGATCGGGTTCATGGTTTTTTCCTCGGATGTCTTGTGCAGGCGGCGGGTATCGCCGTTGCTGCGGTTGACATCTATATAGTCGAGGTCCCGTTTTTTGTGCAGTGCAAATAAAAGGCGTCTGCTATGCAAATGTGCAGTCTGATGCTCGCTAATTATGCAGCGCGCGATTTTTGAGCGCACCAGGAATTAACACTTTCGCAACCTTTGCGGCAGCGAGTGTAATGCGCAAAAGAAAACGCCCGCTGCGGGAGCAGCAGGCGTTTTGGGAAGGCAATCTGCTTGGGAGGAGCAGCGATTACCTGTACTTAGCGGGTGGCAGCTTCGCGAGCAACGCGATGGATGTCCGAACGGTCGATACCGAGGTCATGCAATTCGCGGTTGGTCATGCGGCCGAGTTCAGTAACGGTCTGACGATACTTGCGCCAGTTATTGAAAGAGCGAGAGAAGTTCATGTTAATCCCCTTTCCTAGGGCTTGATCCTGCCAGCAGCCATCTCTTCGGCGCTGACCTCTATTTGATGACCAGAATATATGTTGCGCCGCGAAGAACTAACAGAGACAACATTTCAAGCCACCTATGCATGATTCGCAGGGCTCTGGCTGTGATTTACAAGCTTTGGCCATTTTCTGGTCAATGAATAGGCAGAATGATTTTTCGCTGATCACCCGGCTTTTGCGAATTGATATTTGGTCCGCGTGCCTGCTTGCGGGAAGTCTTTTCTCCCGGGAACGCCGTCCTGAAAATCCGTGACACCAGATCGCTGCGTATCAGCGTCGATGTTGCCCGCCCCGCTTGCCAACCGTGCTTAACGAATGCTTGACGATGATTCTCGTGAAAGCCCGAGAAGTCAGGATGCTAATCGTTTAACCATACGTTAAACAAAACGCCCACCGGGGGAGGAT
>DATAIA010000766.1:0-2395 GCA_036262895.1 Xanthobacteraceae bacterium | reverse complement strand
CCACATGAGCAAGTGGAGGGGATCGTCGTTCTGTTCGATGACGCGCATGCACAGATAAGCAAAGGTGGCCACCGAAAACGCCGACATGCCGCCCGCCCAGCCGGTGCTGGCCACGGCGCCCTTGCGGACCATCACGAACATGGCGATGGCCGGAATAATGGCGCAAAGGAATATGCAGCCGGCGCAATCGAACCGCATGGAATCGATGGCTTGCATCACGGTGGTTCCGCCCATCGGGTCCATGTTGAACTTCGCCATGACAGCCCAGGGAACTACGAACAGGAACGGCAGCCAGCGGATTTTCGCCCTCTGCATCGCGTCGGGGCGCGACAGGAACAACGCCGCCGCCGCCGCAGAAAACGAAATGGCCGCAAGGAACATCAGTTCGGGAATGAAAAACGTTGAGTTCAGCTTGTACGTGATATCCGGACGCAAACCGCTGTGGCAGGCGACGAGCGTGATCCAGACGAACGTCACGGCCAGCCACAACCCCATCTGGCGCGGCACGCCGGACATGGGCTTCCTCGCCCCCTCGCCGACTAAATTTGCAATGAGTTGCTGCGTTTCCATCAGACTTCCCCGTCCCGTTCCGCGGCCAGCGCGAGTATTTTGTAGGCGCGATGCGCGGCGACCTTCACCGCCGACACGCTCATGTTCATCTTGGCGGCGACGTCCTGCGCGGAATAGCCTTCGACCTTCATCATCGTCACGATTTGCCTCTGCCGGGCGGGCAAGCGGTCAAGCATCGATTTAAGGTATTCGCTGCGCTCCCGCTCCGCGGTTACATCGGTTCCCTGAATTTCATTTGCGAGGTCGTCAAAGGGTACTTCCGGCACATTCCTCTTATATATAAGTCGCAAATGGTCGTTAAGGCGGTGCCGGGCGACGGCAAACATCCAGATTTTGAATGGCCGATCAGTATCATAGGTATGGCTGGCGCGGTGGATGGACAGCAGGATGTTCTGCACTACGTCCTCGACATCCGCTCCGGGCCCGAGCCGCCGAATGACGAAACCCCGCAAGATCGGGATAATCGACCGTAGCAGCGTGTCGTAAGCCTGCTTGTCGCCCTGCTGCGCGCGCCGCATCAGGGCTTCGAGGTCGGCATTCTCATTTCCGGCCGTTTTGTCCATTAAGATCAAGGATATGGATAAGTGTAACCTTCGCCAGTATCCGACGAATATATCTGACAGGAAGGCCGATTGCACTAGCGGGAGAGGCAGATGATCAAAAGACGTCAATTTCTGGGATTGATACTAGGTGTGGCGGCCACGCCGCTGCTGATGGGCCGTTTTGGCGGCAATGTCGTTCTAGCCGCCGACGATACGGTGGAAAAAGTCAAACATACGAGAGAGGAGTGGAAAAAGATGCTGACGCCTGAGCAATATGCCGTCCTGCGGGAGGAAGATACCGAAGTCCCGTTCACCAGCCCGCTCAACCATGAAAAGCGCAAGGGCGTATTCGCCTGCGCCGGTTGCGGGCTTGAACTGTTCCCGTCGAAATACAAGTTCGACAGCGGTACCGGTTGGCCGAGCTTCTTTGATTCCATTCCGGGCCGTATAGAGACCAGGGTCGATCACAAATTGGTTTATCCGCGCACCGAATATCACTGCGCGCGTTGCGGCGGGCACCAGGGCCATGTTTTTACCGACGGCCCCGATCCGACCGGTCTGCGTTACTGCAACAACGGCGTGGCGTTGAAATTCATTCCCGACCAGGAAGGATAACCCGATGAAGAAGACAGCCCTCTTTCTAGCCATTCCCGTGCTCGCAATTGGTTATCTCGCGCTGCACGCGCATGCAGCTATATTGCCGGACCCGAAACAGGACGTGAAAGCCGCCGGACACAGGGAAACGGTTGTATTCGCCGGCGGTTGCTTCTGGGGCGTGCAGGCAGTTTTCCAGCATGTCAAAGGCGTCGAGAGCGCGACTTCCGGCTATGCCGGCGGCGCGGAGAAGGACGCGCATTATGAGACGGTGAGCACCGGCACCACCGGCCACGCGGAGTCGGTCGAGGTCAAATACGATCCGGAAAAGGTGAGCTTCGGCCAGCTGCTGAAGGTCTATTTCTCAGTCGCGCACGACCCGACGCAACTGAACCATCAGGGCTACGACGAAGGCACCCAATACCGCTCGGAGATTTTCTTCACCAGCCCGGGGCAGGAAAAGGCTGCCCGCGCCTATATTAAACAGCTAGATGATGCGAATGCCTTCCCCTCGCCCATAGTGACCAAGATCGAGCCGCTGAAAGGGTTTTATCCTGCTGAGGACTATCATCAGAACTATGCCACGCTGCATCCGGAAAACCCGTATATCGCGATCAACGACCTGCCGAAAGTGGCGCGGCTGCAGCGGCAATTTCCCGATCTCTACGTCGAAGACAATGCACAATGAG
>DATAIA010000765.1:0-7765 GCA_036262895.1 Xanthobacteraceae bacterium | reverse complement strand
CTCGCGCTTGTCGTGTCCAGTTGCGCGCGCCCGATTGATGGCGAGCAACTGAGAATTTGCAGGCTCATTCTGCCTGCACTTCATCCTCAATCATCGGAGATCCGCGAAATCAGGGCCACGCCGGTCGAAACTGGCCGCAAGGGGATCAAAATCGAATATCGGGTCCGCGAGCCAGGAAAGCGGGCGGAGCTGCATTATGCATCGTGCGGATTTGCCGGTGGCGCGTTGGAAAGCGGTCGTCTTGATCTGGTTGCAGTGGATACCGAGCAGGGCTCGCTTGGCGAAGCACGGCTGCTCTATCTCAAGCGGTTCTGGCTCGGAGCTTTCGGTGTTGCCGCCGGCGAGGCTCCTGAAACGGCATTGCCGGTAAAAGTTCCTCAAATCGCGCCGGCTACTGCCTATGCGATCCAACAATTAATCAACGCTGTTGCACTTGCTGCCGTCTATGGTTTGCTCGCCACCGCGTACTCGCTCATTTATGGACTGATTGGCCGGATCAATTTTGCGTTTGGTGAGATCGCGGTGCTTGGCGCCTACAGCGCGGTGACCGGTGTGGCGGCGACGATTGGCATCGGGTTTGGCGATCCCATCGGTGCGCTTGCGGCAGCTCTTGCCGTTGCGGCGCTCATGGCGTCGCTTTGGAGTTGGGCGATTGGCGCAGTTGTTATTGCGCCGTTGCACCAACGGCACCGTCTCGGTCAGCCGGTCCTTGTGGCAACAATTGCGGTTGCGATTGCAATCCAGGAAGCATTGCGGATTTCGCAAGGGGCACGCGATCGATGGCTACCGCCACTTTTCAATGATCCGATCCCGCTCGCCCGCGGCGGCAACTTCGTCGTCACAGTGACAGCGATCGAAATTGTCGTGGTCGTGATCGCGCTTGTGGCGGCAGGAATTGTCCTTTGGTTTTTAATGAGATCGCGCTTCGGGCGGCAATGGCGGGCCTACGCCGATGATCCCGCAGCGGCGGCAATGCTGGGCGTGGCTCCGCAACGCATTCAGGCGGGAACGTTCGTGCTCGCGGGCGCGCTCGCTGGGATCGCTGGCTGGATCGTTGCGGTCTATTACGGCAATGTCGGATTTGCCATGGGAATGATGCTGGGTTTGAAGGCGCTGGTGGCTGCCGTCGTTGGCGGCATCGGGTCGGTGCCGGGGGCGTTCCTCGGCGGAGTGCTTGTTGCATTTATCGAGGGACTTTGGTCGGCTTATTTCGATGTCGGTGCACGCGACATCGTGGTCTATTCGGTATTGATTGTTGTTTTTGTGCTGCGGCCGGGAGGCATCCTCGGCCTTTCCGCACCCAGCCCTCGCGAAGTTTGAAATGAGCGAACAATGAAAATGAACGTAACACCCGATCGAGTCACCATCAGCCTGGCAGATATCGAGGCAGCGCGCCGCACCATTGCGGATTCCGTGCTACGGACCCCGATGTTTGCAGCGCCAAAGCTTTCGACGCTCACGGGCGCGCAGGTCTATGTCAAATACGAGAATTTGCAGGTCACGAATTCATTTAAAGAGCGAGGTGCACTAACGAAGCTAAGTTCGCTCTCGACCGCGGAGCGTGCGCAGGGCGTTATCGCCATGTCGGCAGGCAATCATGCGCAGGCCGTTGCCTATCATGCCGCGCGACTGAATATCCCGGCAACAATCGTCATGCCTGTGACGACGCCATTCGTGAAGATCGAGGCAACACAGGCGCATGGCGCTGACGTTGTGCTTGAGGGGGAAACGCTGACCGAGGCTCAAACGCGCGCCGAGGCGCTCGCGAATGAACGCAAACTCACCTGGGTTCACCCCTACGACGATGCTCAGGTCATTGCAGGGCAGGGCACCGCCGCGCTGGAAATGCTGGAAGATTGCCCCGATCTCGACGTGCTTGTTGTTCCAATTGGCGGTGGTGGCTTGATCTCCGGAATGGCGATCGCGGCGAAGGCGGTCAAGCCATCCATTGAGATTATTGGTGTCGAAGCATCGCTCTATCCCTCGATGCGGTGCGCCATCGGTGGTGAAAACCGGCCGATTGGCGGGCCGACGCTGGCCGAAGGCATTGCAGTCAAGAATGTCGGCCAATTGACGTTACCGATTGTGCGCGCGCTTGTTTCGGACATTGTGCTCGTCGACGAAGAGCATATCGAGCGCGCGGTGAATGCTTATCTGATGTGCCAGAAGACGATGGCGGAAGGTGCGGGCGCGGCCGGGCTCGCTGCGATGCTGGCGGAGCCTGATCGCTTCCGCGACAAAACGGTTGGGCTCATCTTGTGCGGCGGCAACATCGATCCGCGCATTCTTGCATCGATCATGGTGCGCGAACTCGAGCGGGAAGTGCGGATCGTTTCATTCCGCCTGACCATTCCCGACCGGCCCGGTGTGCTCGGGCAAATCGCCACGCGTCTTGGAACGTTGGGTGCCAACATCCTGGAAGTCGAGCACAGGCGTTTGTTTCTGGATGTTCCGGCCAAGGGTGCAAAGCTTGATGTGTCGGTAGAAGTCCGCGACCGTGCGCATGCGGACAAAATTCTCACTGCACTCGAAGCGGACGGCTTTGCTCCGCAGCGGATTAATCCCAATGCGGGTGGGGAATAGTTGATGGGAATGTTGTTTGTTTATTACAGGTGATCCGGGGCCTCATCCGTCGAGACGCCTTGTTGCGCAAGGCTCCTCTGGATGAGGGGGTGATTCTCATGGTGAGGAGCGCTGCTAAGCAGCGCGTCTCGAACCATGAGGCCCCAGAATTCTGCGCTTAATTGCTTCCCCGCAGCTTCTCCGCAACCAGAGGCGCGAAGTAGGTGAGAATGCCGTCGGCGCCCGCGCGTTTGAAGGCGATCAGGCTTTCAAGAATAACCTTGTCGCCGTCGAGCCAGCCGTTTTTCACAGCCGCCATGATCATCGCGTACTCACCCGATACTTGATAGGCGAAGGTTGGAACGCCGAATACGTCTTTGATCCTGCGCAGGATATCAAGATAGGGCAGGCCGGGTTTGACCATGATCATGTCGGCGCCTTCCTCGATATCGAGTTCGGCTTCGCGCAGCGCCTCGTCGGAATTCGCCGGATCCATCTGGTAGGTGCGTTTGTCGCCGATCAAAGCTGCGTTTGATCCGACTGCATCGCGGAACGGTCCATAAAATCCCGACGCATATTTCGCCGAATAGGCCATGATCTGGACGTGGGTGAGGAAGGCGGCATCGAGTGCCGCACGAATTGCACCAACGCGTCCATCCATCATGTCGGATGGCGCAATGATATCGCAGCCGGCTTCAGCCTGGACGAGAGCCTGTTGTACCAGTACTTCCACCGTCTCATCGTTGACGATCGTGCCGCTGCGTAACAATCCGTCGTGCCCGTGGCTGGTATAGGGATCGAGCGCGACATCGCAAATAATGCCGATCTCCGGCACGGCATCTTTGATGGCGCGGATTGCCCGGCAGACCAGATTGTTGGGGTTGAGCGCTTCGGTGCCATCCTCATCGCGCCGCTGCGGATCGGTATAGGGAAACAACGCCAGAGCCGGGATCGTCAGCTTGGCCGCGCGTTCCGCCTCACGGACCACTTGATCGACTGAGAGGCGTTCAACGCCCGGCATCGAAGCAACCGGCGCCCGGATGCCGTCACCGTCGACAAGAAACATCGGCCAGATCAGGTCGTTTGTGGTGAGCACATTTTCGCGCACCATGCGGCGGGACCATTCAGTCCGCCGGTTGCGGCGCATCCGCGTCGGCAGATCGAGCGACGTTTGGCTGGGCGTTGTCGTTTCGACGGGGGACAACCGGGCTCTGCTTTCGATCGGGCGGCCGAATTTAATCGCCATGGCACCTTGCTCCGCGGGATGAGGCCTCTTTTTATCCGTTCTAACCTGGAATCGCCACCACCGGTTCAGACCTTCCAGATCGCCTCACGTTGACGCGATGAGAGGGACCTTTTAACCCTTTAAGGATCGCAAGCAGGGCGGCTCAGCATGGATTTCACCCTTACGGAAGAGCAGCGCGCGTTCGAGACGATGGCGCGGAATTTCGCCATCCACGACATGATGCCGTTTGCGCGTGAGTGGGACGAAAAAGAGATCTTTCCGGTTGAGACGCTGCGAAAGGCGGCAGGGCTTGGGTTCGGCGCGATCTATGTGCGGGAGGATATTGGTGGCTCCGGCCTATCCCGGCTTGATGGCACGATCATCTTCGAGGAATTAGCGCAGGGCTGCACTTCGACCGCGGCCTATATCTCGATCCACAACATGGTTGCCTGGATGATCGATGTCTTCGGCTCCAGCGATCAGCGTAAGCGGTTCCTGCCGCATCTGTGCACGATGCAGCATTTCGCGAGCTATTGCCTCACCGAACCCGGTTCGGGTTCGGACGCAGCAAGCCTCGTCACCCGGGCTGAGCGCGACGGCGATCATTACGTGCTCAATGGCGCAAAGGCGTTCATCTCAGGCGCGGGCGCATCCGACATTTACGCATGCATGGTTCGAACCGGCGGTGCGGGACCGGACGGCGTTTCTTGCATTATCGTGGAGAAGGGGACGCCGGGACTGAGCTTTGGTGCGCAGGAAAAAAAACTTGGGTGGAAATCCCAACCCACTGCCATGGTGATGTTCGATAATTGCCGGGTTCCTGTATCGAACCGGTTGGGCGATGAAGGCCAGGGATTTCGGATTGCCATGGGCGGGCTTGATGGCGGCCGATTGAACATCGCTGCCTGCTCCATTGGTGGTGCACAGTTCTGTCTTGATCGGACCCTTTGCTATATGCGCGAGCGAAAGCAGTTCGGGTCCCGCCTCGCCGATTTCCAGTCGCTTGGTTTTCGGATTGCCGACTATGCAACCGAACTTGAAGCCGCGCGCCTGATGGTGCGGCGGGGGGCTGTTGCCCTTGATGAGAAGCAGCCGGGATTTACCAAGTTCGCGGCCATGGCGAAACGACTTGCAACCGATACAGGGTTTGAGGTCGTCAACGGATGTTTGCAACTGCACGGCGGCTACGGCTATCTGCGCGATCATCCGATCGAGCGAGTGTTGCGCGACGTTCGCGTCCATCAGATTCTCGAAGGCACGAATGAAGTCATGCGGCTGATCATCAGCCGGGACATGTTGAGAAACTAAAATTTGGAAGCCTTCGTGAGCACGGACGATCCTGAAATTTTATTCGACCGACGCGGAGCCGCAGGGGTCATCACGCTCAATCGTCCGCAGGCGCTCAACGCTGTCACGCATGGAATGGTGCGTGCCTTGGCGTCCCAACTGTCGCAATGGGCAGACGATCCCGCCATCGCTCATGTTGTCGTTACCGGCAACGGTGGTCGTGCATTTTCCGCCGGTGGTGATATCCGCGCCGTGCATGATCTCGGCCGCGCCGGACGCCAGGCTGAAGCGTTGCCGTTCTGGCGCGAGGAATATGTCCTCAACGCCATGATCAAACGATACCCCAAGCCTTACATCGCCTTGATCGACGGGATTGTCATGGGCGGAGGCGTGGGCATCTCGGTGCACGGCTCGCACCGGGTCGCCGGCGACAACTTGCTGTTTGCGATGCCTGAAGTCGGGATCGGTTTTTTCCCCGATGTGGGAGGCACTTGGTTTCTCCCGCGCATGCCCGGCGAAATGGGTACTTATTGCGCGTTGACTGGCGATCGGCTCAAAGCCGGAGATGCCTTGGCAACAGGGATTGCCACGCATTACGTCGCATCGTCTCGTTTCCCCGAACTGATCGAAGCGCTTACCGGCAAAGTTCCGATTGACGCTATTCTCTCCGCATTCAGTACCAAGCTGGACGGGGGGCCGGTCATGAACCGGCGAGGCGCCATCGATCGACTGTTCACAGGCGACCGTGTGGAAACTATTCTCGACGCACTCGATGCTGAAGCCGAAACAGAAAGCCACGATGCTGACTGGGCGCGCATGAGCGCAAAGACGATCCGCGCCAAATCGCCGACCAGCTTGAAGCTTGCTCTGGCGCAGGTTCGGCGGGGACGGGAATGGACATTTGACGAGTGCATGCGGGCGGAATTCCGGATCGTCTCGCGAGTGATTTACGACCAAGATTTCTATGAGGGAGTCCGCGCAGCGATTATCGACAAAGATAACGCGCCGCACTGGCGCCCAGAAAAGCTAGCTGATGTGTCTGATGCCGATATCGAACGGCACTTTGCGCCGTTAGCAGATGAGTTGGAGTTGCCGTGAGTGGGCCCCTCAACGAGCAGGCGAACCGCGCCAGCCACGAAGAGCGGTGGACGGCGCGCCTCATTTTATTTCTACGAGTGATGGCGGGCGTTTCCATGCTCAAAGGGCTTTATCATTGGTCGGTCGTCGTCGGGATCGGCGATCCAACCGGAACCGCATTCGAAACGAGTTCATCCGCATTGCAGTCGGCAACGATTTTTTTTGCTGTGATCGATCTCGTCGCCGCGGTCGGGTTATGGCTCGTTGCGGCATGGGGCGGCGTGGTCTGGCTGACCGCGGCAATCTCGATGGTTTCCGTCGAGCTCTTTTTTCCGCAGGTCTTCGGCGCGCAGTTTTCGGTCGTCTTACTCGAACTGGTGGTGGTGTTGATTTATCTGGGCCTCGCGGTCATGTCCGCACGGGAGCGCCCCGCCTGATCTTATAAGCAACAGGGAGATTGAGTCATGGCACGCATCGGATTTATCGGTCTTGGCAACATGGGGCTTCCGATGGCGCTCAACCTCATCAAGTCCGGGCACATCGTCCAGGGTTTCGATATCAACAATGATGCCCTTGCCAAAATTACTGCTGCCGGCGCTACCGCTGTGGAGACGTCAGGCGCAGCAGCGCGTGGGGTCGATATCGTTGTCACAATGCTGCCGTCCGGTAGGGAAGTTCGGGAAATCTATCTGGAGCGCGCCGGTATTTTTGAGAGTGCAAGTGCAGACACGTTGTTGATTGATTGCTCAACGATTGACGTTGAAACGGCGCGCACTGTTGCGCAGGCTGCCCATGGCAAGCATCTGCCCATGCTCGATGCGCCGGTTTCAGGCGGGGTCGGCGGTGCGAAAGCGGGCACGCTGACCTTCATGGTCGGTGGAACAGATGCCGCATTCGCTCGCGCCAAACCCGTGCTTGAGGTCATGGGAAAAACCATTGTGCATGCCGGCGGCTCCGGCAATGGTCAGGCGGCAAAAATCTGCAACAACATGCTTCTCGGCATTTCAATGATTGGGGTCAGCGAAGCCTTTGTTCTGGCGGAAAAACTTGGGCTTGAAGCCCAAAAGCTGTTTGATATTGCCTCCAAATCATCCGGGCAGTGCTGGTCTTTGACGACCTATTGTCCTGTGCCAGGACCTGTTCCGACTTCTCCCGCCAATCGTGATTACCAAGCGGGTTTCACCGCGGCCATGATGTTGAAGGATCTAAAACTGGCCCAGGATGCCGCACGAATTTCAGGGGCTGCTACGCCGCTCGGCGCCGAAGCGGCAGAGCTCTATAATCTTTATGTCAATCACGGCAATGCTGCGCGCGATTTTTCCGGCATCATCCGTTTTTTGCGTGGAAGCTGAGTGCTCCGGTGGGTGCGGCGGGGCATGCTTCTATTTGATGAAAAATCGATCAAACAAATATCAGAGTAAATCAATCGTAACCTGCACTTCCGGAATATGGTTGAACGGCTGAAATCTGATGGTCAATTAAATCTTGCTCTGCGCATATAAACCTTGTGTTTATTATCGAATTTAAGCCGATCTTAGACCCTCTCGCCTATTTTAACGCCCATGGGACGAGGAAACAGGGCCTCGTTTCTCGCAAGCTAAATTTAAAAAATGC
>DATAIA010000764.1:0-1528 GCA_036262895.1 Xanthobacteraceae bacterium | reverse complement strand
GTAATCAAGAGTGCCCAGATGGATGCTCTTGAAACCAAAATCGCGAATCTTGGGCAGGATCGCCAGCTTGTCCGCCAGGTTCTGACCGATACGCGACCCGACCGGATTCTCACGTAGGGAGAGATCGATCAGGTACGGCTTAACATTGCGGAGCTTTTCAATCTTTGCCTGAGCACCCGCCAGGATGGCGTGGGCATCGGCTAATGCTTGCGAGGATGGCTGCATGGTGATCCTGAGGATGGGGAGGAATGGCGCAGATGATTATGCGCGGCTGCCTGTGATTCTGTAAGAGAAAAACAGCCGCCACCACACATATCGTGTCGGCTTTACACCTCAGGTACCGATGATGCCTCCGTCGTAGCGACGGATCGCCAGCGTGGCCGAGCGCGGTCGCCCCAGCGGCTGATGTACGAATTGATTGCCCGGCCAGGTTGAGATCGCCATGGCGAGTGCCGGGTCGGAGTGGTCGCTGCCGGGTTCGCCCGGATGCTGGATATTCACGAACAGCGTACGCCCATCCGGCGTCTGGGTGATGCCGGTCAACTCGCAATTACGTGGCCCGGTCAGAAAACGCTTGATCTCCCCGCTAACAGGGTCGGCCACCAGCATCTGGTTGTTGCCGGCGCGTTCGTACACCCCCTTGTTCAGCTCCTTGGCCGACACATCTGTCTGGATCCACAGACGACCGTCGCGATCGAACCACAACCCGTCCGGGCAGGCAAAGGTATCCTGGGTCTTCGAAGTGATGCCGGCTTGCGTGTAGATATTCCAGTCGAACTGCTCGCTGGCGGCATCGTCGTTGCGTTCCCGCCAGCGGATGATGTGGCCGAAAGGATTGGGGCCATTCGGATTGGCGTTATCGGTTTCTTCAGGCTTGCGTTTTACGTTGTTGGTCAGCGAGCAATACACTTCGCCATTTTGCGGATGCACGGCAATCCATTCCGGCCTGTCCATACGCGTGGCGCCCACATGCGTTGCCGCCAGCCGGGTATGCACCAGCACTGCAGCTTGGTCTGCAAAGTCATGTTCTGCGCTCAGACCGTTCTGTCCATGCACTAGCGCGACCCATTTGCCGCTGCCGTCCTGGTTGAAGCGCGCGACGTACAGTGTGCCGCGATCCAGCAAGTCGGCGTGTGGCTGCTTGGCGTCATAAACCTCCGCCGAGACAAATTTGTAGATGTGCTCGAAGGCTTCGTCATCGCCCATATACACAACTACATGACCATCACGGCTACGCGTAACGGTGGCGCTTTCGTGCTTGAAGCGACCCAGTGCGGTGCGCTTGATCGGGGCCTGCTCAGGCCGCCACGGATCGATTTCCACGACCCAGCCGAAGCGGTTGCTTTCATTCGGCTCCGTCGCGACATCGAAGCGCGTGTCATATTCATGCCAGCGAAAACCGCCGCCCTTAGGCAGCAGGCCATAGCGCTTTTGAGCCGCGCTCGGTTGAGGCAGTCCGTTGAACACGCCGTTGAAATGCTCTTCGCAAGTCAGATAGGTCTGCCACGGCGTGGCGCCCATGGAGCAA
>DATAIA010000763.1:0-3506 GCA_036262895.1 Xanthobacteraceae bacterium | reverse complement strand
GAGCGTTCCGTCCTGTTTAAGGACGACGTTGTATTGTTGACGCGCGGCTTCACGCGAGATGTAGCCAAGCCGCACATCGCGCGCGACGCGATGGGGATCACGCATCGTCGGATCACCGAAGCCGCCGCCGCCCGGCGTTTCCAATCGCACCTTCTGGCCGCGCTTGATCCTGATGTCGGTTGCCTTGGACACAAGGGGTGGGCTCATTTCTCCTTGATCTGTTTGATAGACGAAGCGATTGAGCGCGGCTTGTTTTCCGCCGTTGACGCCGAACGGCGGATATTTGCCGCGTTCGCCCAGCAGAAACACTTCCGCACCGCCGTCGGCGAGAGCCTCGACCTCGTAGATCGCGCCGACGCCGCCGCGATGAAATCCGGGGCCGCCGGAATCCGTCCGCAGCGCCCATTGCGTGAACATCACGGGGTAAAGCGATTCCAGAATCTCGGCCGGCGGAATCGTTGCGGTTGAAATCGGATTGTTGCCGTGGTTGAGCCCGTCGCTTTCCGGATTGCCGCCGAGGCCGCCGCCGAAGAAGCAGAACATCACCCAGCGCCGGCCGTGTTCGCGCCAGCCGGCAAGCGACAGCGCATTGATGGTCGCAAACGGGCTGCCATTGGCGCGCTCGGGCGCGACTTTGGCGAAGGCGCCGAAGATCACATCGATCACGCGCAGAATGGTTTCGGTATAGCCCCCGACGGGGCGAGGCGCCGATGCGGCAAGCAGCGTGCTGTCGGGAATCACGAATTCAATCGGCGCCAGACATCCGGCATTGGCCGGCACTTCCGTGAACAAATGTTTGAGCGCGACATAGCAACACGCGATGGCGGTTGAACGCGCAATATTCAGCGGGCCCTCGCAGGGCGGCGCGGAGCGGGAAAAATCGAGCCGCATGCTGTCGCCGCTGATGGTTAGATCGAGTGCGATTTTCAGCGGCGTGTCGCTGACGCCGTCGTTATCGAGAAAGTCGTCGTAGCTGTAGGTGCCGTCGGGCAGCGCCTGAATGTTGGCACGCATCAGCGTTTCGGCGCGCGCGCTCAAAGTCGCAAACGCCGCTTCGATGGTGTCATCGCCGTATTCGTCAAGCAGCGCGTTAAGCCGCCGCTCGCCGAGATCGAGCGCATTGAGCTGTCCGTTCAGATCGCCCCAGTTCGACTGCGGCACGCGCGAGTTCGCCGAAAGAATATCGATGATGTCCTGCTGCAACACGCCCGCGCGCATCAGCTTCACCGGCGGCACGCGAAAGCCCTCCTGAAAGCTCTCGGTTGCTTTCGCGTTGAAATTTCCCGGCACGTTGCCGCCGACATCGAGCCAGTGACCGACCGAAGCAAGCCACGCAAAGATCCGGCCCGACCGCATCAGCGGCCGCACCAGACGAAAGTCGTTGAGATGCGTGCCGCCGTCATAGGGGTCGTTGAATAAAAATGTATCGCCGGCTTCGAGCCCGCCTTCGCGCGCGACCTTGTCGATCACCGCTTTGACGGCGAACGCCATCGCGCCGACAAAAATCGGTAGACCCGATGTGCCTTGCACCAGCGTTGCACCGGTCTCGGCATGATAGAGCCCATGACAGGCATCATGGGCCTCGGCGATGATCGGGTTGAAGGCTGAACGAAACAGCGTTGCGTCCATCTCATCCGCGATCTGGACGAGGCGGCCGTTGAGCACGGCCAGCGTGACGGGATCGAGCGTTTTCATTTTCGTGTTCACTTGTACATTCGCTTGAACATTTACTTGCACATTTACTTGCGCGCTGCCGATGCATCGTAGCTTTTGCCGAGCGCGATCATGTCCGGCGTGCCGATCAGGGCGTTGAGCCCATCAAAATCGAGCATGCGGTTGCGGAACGGTTCGGTCGTGCCGTTTGCCGCGAGCGATCCGTAATAATCCTGCGCCATGCGGCTCAACGCGCGCACGATGCCGCCCGGAAAAATCACAAGTGCAAAGCCGATCGCTTCGAGTTCGGATGCGGGAAGCGGCGGCGTTTTTCCGCCTTCGACCATGTTCGCCATCAGCGGCATGGATTGGCCGAGGCGCGACGTGATTTGGGCGAGATCCTCGCGCGCCTTTGGCGCCTCGACAAACAACAAATCGGCACCGGCTTCGCGATAGAGCATGGCGCGCTCGATGGCGCGTTCGATGCCTTCCACGGCAACCGCATCGGTGCGGCCGATGATCAGTGTATCGCGCGAGCGCCGCGCGTCGACGGCCGCGCGAATCTTGCCGCACATTTCTTGCGGCGTGATGAGCGCTTTGCCGTCGAGATGGCCGCAGCGTTTGGGATAATCCTGGTCTTCAAGCTGAATCGCGTTGGCGCCCGCCTTCTCGAACAGCTTGACGGTGCGCACGACGTTAAGCGCGTTGCCGTAGCCGGTATCCGCATCGATAATCAGATTGGCCTCGACCCGATCGCGGATCAGCGAGAGCGTGTCGGCGACTTCCGACATGCTGGTCAGGCCGATATCCGGCCGCCCGAGACGGGTATAGGCAATCGCGGCACCTGAGACATACAGGGTTTTAAAGCCCGCCTGCGTGGCAATGAGCGCGGTGAGGGCATCGTAAATGCCCGGCGCCACCACGATAGGCTTGCGTGTGATCAGGCTGCGCAGCGTTTCTGTGTCAGTCATTTGTTACATTCCAAGATAAGCACGCTTGAGATCGGGATTGTCGCGGATCGAGGCAGCCGTGCCTTCAAGCACAACCGCGCCGTTATCGAGGATGTAGGCGCGTTGGGCCACCTCGAGGCTTTGCATCACATTTTGTTCGACCAGCAAAAGAGAAATTCCCTGGGCATGGATGTTTTTGATCAGGGCAAACAGTTCTTCGACGAGGAGCGGCGAGAGCCCGAGCGAGGGTTCGTCGAGAATAAGTAATTTCGGTTCCGCCATCAGCCCGCGCCCGATTGCAAGCATTTGCTGTTCGCCGCCGGAGAGCGTGCCCGCGCGCTGTCCGCTTCGTTCGGCAAGCCGGGGAAAGATTCCGTAGACGCGCTCGCGATTCTGTTCGCGCCGCGCTCCGCCGCGGCGGTAGGAGCCGAGATCGAGATTTTCGCTGATCGTCATGTTCGGGAAAATGCGGCGGCCTTCCGGCACATGAATAAGCCCACGCGCGACAATGGCGGAGGGCCGTTCGCGTTCGATCGGCTCGCCCGCAAAGCGGATGGTGCCGCGCCAGGCCCGGTTCACACCGGAGATCGTGCGATTGAGCGTCGATTTGCCGGCACCGTTCGATCCGAGAATGGCGACGATTTCGCCCGAGGCGATGGCAAGGCTCACACCACGCAGGATTTCCACCGATCCGTAGCCGGAATGAAGTCCTTCGATGTGCAAGAGAGGATCAGACATGTCCCGCTCCTGCATTATTGATCTGCTTCGCGGCGCCGGCGCCGAGATAAACTTCAACAACGCGCGGGTCGCTCGCAACGTCCTGCGGCGTGCCCTGCGCGATGATGCGTCCTTCAGAAAGAACAAACACGTCCTGTGCGAGGCTCATCACCGCCTGCATCACGT
>DATAIA010000762.1:0-5726 GCA_036262895.1 Xanthobacteraceae bacterium | reverse complement strand
ATCGACCTGAAAGAAGTCCGCGTTGTCGCCGACGACGAGACGGCAATTGTCGAGGCGCTCAGTGCGCTGCGCCATCGCTATACCTATGTTTTCACCACTGGCGGGATCGGCCCGACCCACGATGACATTACGGCGGATTGCGTGGCCAAAGCATTCGGCGTGTCGATCGATCATGATCCGCGTGCGGTCGCGCTGCTGGAGCAGCGGTTTCCCAATGGCGGACTGAACGAGGCACGGCTTCGCATGGCGCGCATTCCCGATGGCGCGGATCTGATCCGCAACAAGGTCTCGGTTGCACCGGGCTTTCACATCGGAAACGTGTTCGTCATGGCCGGCGTGCCCGCGATCATGCAGGCGATGCTCGATGAGGTTGCGCCGTCGCTCAAGACCGGCCGCAAAATGCTATCGGAGACGATCCGTGCCGATGCCAAGGAAGGTGATATCGGCACCGAGCTTGGCGAGGTCGCCAAAGCCTTTCCAGACGCTGCGATCGGCAGTTATCCGTTCTTTGACGAGGCGCGCGGACCTAATACCAACATCGTCATTCGTGCGCGCGATGCCGCCACGCTTGCCGCCGCCAAAGCGGCTGTCGGGGCGATGCTCGAACGGGTTAAGGGTACGCTCTGATGATGCGGCGATGAGGCTGCGCTACGCGGCGGATTCCTGAGCGAGTTCGCCGCGACAGAAGTTCATTTGCGCAAAACGGCTTCGATATTCCGTGGGCGTCATTCCCGTATGGCGCTTAAATACGGTTCGGAAGAACGCAACATCCTCATAGCCGATTTTCGAAGACACCGTCTGAACGGGCTCGCCACCGTACTCCAACAATTCCTTGGCGGCCGAGACCCGCAGCATTTGAATGTAGGCCCCTGGCACGCGACCGGTGGCTGCCTTGAAACGGCGGATGAAATTGCGCGAGCCCATGCCGATGCGATCGGCAAGCATTTCAATCGACAGATCGCGATCGAAATGCTCGCGCAGATACTCTTCGGCCTGCCGGATCTTTTCATCAGAATGCGGACGCGACAACGGCAGAACGGAATATCCGGATTGCCGACTGCGTGGCATGCTGATCAGCAGCGATTTGGCGCATTGCAGAGCGACTTCGTGCCCGCAGAATTTCTCCACCAAATACACGCTGATATCGAATGCAGAATAGACCCCGCCGCTGCACAAAATGCGATCGTCTTCGGTCACGAACTGTTCGGGACGCCAATTTACTTTCGGAAAGCGCTCGCGAACCTCGTCGGCCATCGCCCAATGGGTGGTCGCCTGCTTGCCGTCAAGCAGGCCGGCTTCTGCAAGAAAGATCGCACTGCTGCAGATCGCTGCGATGTAGACACCTTGGTCGTGCCATTTGCGCAGCCACGGCAAAAGCGAAGTGTTCTTGGCGATGTCTTCGCGCTTTTCCAACCCGGCGCATGAGAGAACGATAATGTCGGTCTGCTTGATATCGTTGATGGAGAACTCAGGCGTGAGGCGCAAAGAAGAATTGCTCATCACGCTGGCGCCATCGATCGATGCGGTTTGCACGCGGAAACGCGGTTGCGGGCTATCGCCGTTCAGCACATTCCAAACCAGGCCCGCTGAGTGGAAGATTTCGATCGGTCCGATGGCGGTCGATGAATAGCCGCCATCCAACAGGACGACTGTTACATCGAGCACGTCCTTTTCGAGCTTTGGGAGAATATCGGGGGAACTGGCGTTTTTCTGACGCCTGGACGTCGCCTTCTTGGGCATTGGTCCGGTCCTGTATGCTTGCATTAAGGGAGTTCCCTAAACCGATAGGCACACCGATGGAGGCCCAACGTGCGCGATTCGTGTGATTCGAGCGCCAGCACAGAACATAGAAGCAGGTGACGCTTTTAGCAATGTAGGTTGGTAATAATGACATCACAGAAATAAGGGCAGATTGTGACAACGCCGCGAGTTGGCGCGCGTTATCTACAAGAAATGGTGTGATCTCCTTTTTAAATCCCTATATTTAGATAACAATATCGTGTGGTGCTATTGGCGGGCAGCGGTGGATTTCGGGGGTAGAGCCATTTTTCGGAATCTGCCATCCGCCCCCCGTGGTCTTGTTCAGTTCTATGATTCTTCCAGGCAAAGAGCTTTGAATCCATAGCGATTGGTGCTTTCGGCCTCTATCCCCAAGGTGCTAGAAGCGTGCCTGCGCGGACGTGGCGGAACTGGTAGACGCAAGGGACTTAAAATCCCTCGGAGGTAACTCCGTGCGGGTTCGATTCCCGCCGCCCGCACCAGATTGCAGTTGCCCTCGATCACATTTGATTGTCGCAGCTGCTACTCAGATGTGGTGATTGTGTTCATTTTATTTCGAGCCCTCAGTCGGATTGACGAATTTGCGTCCGCTTGGGCCCATTCCGCTTATCTGAAGAACTGTGTTGTCCTCTTTGATTTCGATGTAGTGCGGAACGTTCGCCGGCTCGGTGTAGAAACTTCCGGCTGGCAGAATTTTTAGTTTGGTTTCGTCAAACGTTTCACCGTAGCCCGTTGCGTATCTTCCCGAAAGAATCGTGACCTCCCGAGAATCCGGGTGCGTGTGCGGTGCGATCCTGAACCCTTTTGGGAACTTCAGGCGTAACGTGTAGGGACCTGGCTTGATTGGATCGCCCACCAAGTTTGTTTGCTCCATGCCCGGTACGGCCAAGCCGCCCTGCGATGTCCATTTCATCTCGTCCGGTGTCAAGGCCATGACACCGGGAGCAGAGGTTTGAGACACAGCGCTGGAATTAAACAGCGCGCAGGCGATCGCGAGCATTGCGAATCTTGTCGAATGTTTTGGCCGATACCTTGAATCGGACAAAGTATGATCCCGCGCCATGCCAAAATCCTCCAAACAGCCGATCGAGTGTGTTCCGTAATTGCGACGGCACTACCTCATCGAGCGAGCCGATCTCGCAGATGGAAAACCGCTTTGCTTTTGCCTCGGTTCCTTCCTGCAAAATCGGTTTCTTCAGATTGAGTACCACTACCCAATCCACTCCCCACACCCCATCTCAATGGCTCGGCTCTTGAAATGCTCAGGGCAGGGCGATGGAACTGGACCTGTCGGCGATTGCCGATTTCATACCGACGCATCCGCAATATGCCTATGCGGCGGTATTTCTGTTGGCGCTTTCGGAAGCGGTTCCGATTGTCGGCACGGTGGTGCCGGGTTCGACGCTGATTATCGCCATCAGTGCGCTATCCGGACGCGGTGATGTCGATGCAGCGTTGCTGCTGGTCGCGGCGACCGCCGGCGCAATTGTCGGCGATGGGCTTTCGTATTGGTTGGGCGCGCGGTTTCATCATCAAATTCTGCTGCGCTGGCCCCTGAACAGATTTCCCGCATTCATCGCTTACAGCGAAACGTTTTTCCGTAAATATGGAACATGGAGCGTATTTCTCGCGCGGTTCACGGCGGTGGTGCGGGCTTTCGTGCCGTTGATCGCCGGCATCTTTCGCATGCCGGCAAAGGACTTTTACTTCGCGAATATTTTTTCGGCGCTGATCTGGGCGCCCGCGCATGTCTTTCCAGGCTTTTTCGTTGGTGCGGCAGCGTCGATTGCGGGCGTGAGTTCCGGCAAGCTTCTTGTGCTGGTCGTCCTCGGAATGCTGCTGCTGTCGGCCGGTGTCTGGGCGTTCCGGCGGTTTGTCATCCGCGGTATTGCGCGCCAGGGCCGGGTGCCGAGTTAAGCGATCGAAAATTTATAAATAATCTTTCCCACCTTCGGCTTTTCTGGGTCGACAATGGTCGAGGGAAAGTTTGGATGGTTGGGCGAGTCGGGGAAGTGCTGCGGCTCAAGGCAAAACGCATTGCGATAACGATAGACGGCGCCGTCCTTACCAATGTCGCGCGGGTGTTTGCCTTCCAGGGTATTTCCGGAAAAGAACTGCATGCCAGGCTCAGTCGTTGACACTTCAAGCATCCGTCCTGACGCGGGATCGACAACCCGGGCGGCAAGTGTTGTCTCGCCAAGCCGTGGCTTGTTGAGCACGTAGTTGTGGTCGTAGCCGCCGGCCAATTTGATCTGCAGGTCATCAGCATCGATCCGCGCGCCAATCGCGTTTGGTTGTGTGAGGTCGAGGGGCGTGCCAGCGACCGGCCGGATTTCGCCCGTCGGGATCAGGTTCGCATCAATGGGCGTAAAATGGTCGGCATTGATCGTGATGATGTGATCGAGAATGTCGCCACTCGCGTGGCCACGCAGATTAAAGAAGGTATGGCCCGTGAAGTTCGCGATGGTGCGCCGATCTGAGACCGCGTGCCACGAGAGAACAAGCTCGTTCTCTTCGGTCACCTTGTAACCGATGATGGTGGCCAGATTGCCCGGATAATGCTCTTCGCCATCGCGGAAAACATAGCGCATCTCCACGGTCGATTGATCGATCTGCCGCGCATCGAAAACAACGAAGCGGGAGCCCTTGTGGCCGCCGTGGAGCGAGTTGGGCCCATTATTGATCGCAAGCTGATATGTATTGCCGTCGAGCGAAAACTTGCCACCGGCAATACGGTTGGCGTAGCGGCCGATAAAGGCGCCCATCGACGACTGGCCATTGCGAACGGCTTCGATGCTGTCGTAGCCGAGCGCCACGTCACCGAGCACCCCCTTACGGTCAGGCACGAGGATCTGCTCGATTTTGGCGCCAAGATTGGTGATTGCGACCACCATTCCCCGGCTGTTTCGCAGAATGTAGAGATCGACGGGCTTGCCATCGATCCCGGTTTGGAATTTTGAACGGTCGAGCATCACGGGGCGCATTCCTTGGGACGGGCATTTTTCCGGACTACATTGCGTTTGCTCAATGTGGTGAAGCCCAATTTCACGTTAGAGATCGGCTGGAAAATCGCTTGGCCTTGTATATCTCTCGGGGCAGGGAGTCATTCTGCATGAGGCGATGGGGTTGAGCCAAGCTGAGGTGTCGCACCAATGACTACTTTCCGCGCTGCTTTATGCCTTGTTTTATCACTTGCCCTGATTTCACTCCCTGCATCGGCGCAGCAACGGTCCCCACGACCCGCGCCACCATCCGAGCAACGGGCGCAGGCAGGCAGCGTGCTTGCTCTTTTGCCGGGCGATTCCGTCACCGACCATACAATTGCGGTCAGGGGTAAAACCATCACCTATACCGCAACAGCAGGAACGCTCAATTTATTTGATCAATCGGGCGAGCGCATCGCCGCGGTTTTCTACACAAGTTATGTCAAGAAAGACGCCTCGCTGGAACAGCGGCCGGTTACTTTTGTTTTCAACGGCGGTCCAGGTGCAGCGTCAGCTTATCTCCATCTCGGTCTTGCTGGCCCCAGAATTGTTGAGTTCGGCCCAGATGGGCGCGATGGGGCTCAGGCCCGTTTGCGCGACAATCCCGATACCTGGCTTGCATTTACCGATCTGGTGATGGTCGATCCGATTGGAACCGGCTGGAGCCGAACGGCCAAGGCGGATGATGGAGGCTTCTATGGCGTCAAGCAGGACGCACAGGTGCTTGCAAAAACCGTTGCCCTCTATGTGGCGCGCCACGGGCGGGCCGCTTCGCCGAAATATCTGCTGGGTGAAAGCTATGGCGGGTTTCGAGCCGTCAAGGTTGCGCGCAGCTTGCAGGAAGAGCAGGGGCTTGTCGTCTCCGGCATCCTGATGGTGTCGCCGCTGATCGAGGGCGGCTTGCATTTCGGTCCGGCCGACCGTTTCGCGCTTGGCTGCGCGCTGCAACTGCCCTCGATCGCG
>DATAIA010000761.1:0-6420 GCA_036262895.1 Xanthobacteraceae bacterium | reverse complement strand
ATATCTGGGGTCTACCCTGCCATACGCCCCTCCGCAAGAGCGGTAAGAGTCAATCCAATTCCGAAGCGCGCCATGCGGGGCGGTTACTCCACTGACATTCACTACGGCCGCCGAACGGCGGCAAGCAGCACCGCCGCACCGCCTAATAAAATGATCCCGGACGCCTTGCCGGCGACATGCTGCGCCCGTTCTGAGATAGCGGCGCCCGCTCGTGCGGCAAACACCACATAAAGCGTATCGCCAATGGCTGCGACGGCGGAAAACGTCGCCACCAATATCCAGAGTTCCAAACGGCTAGCCTCGCCTCCACTCAGAAACTGCGGCAGAAACGCTGCGTGGAATACCAAAGTCTTCGGATTGGCAAAGGCAACGAAAAAGCCGCGCGCGAATGCATGTTTTCCATCCAGTCTGGGAAGGTTATCGCGCCGTTCTCCGGAGCGAAAAAACAATTGCTGCAAACCCAAAAGTGCGAGATATGCCGCCCCGATGTAGCGGATCGAATCGAAATGTTGAGCAAACAGCTCGACAATCCAGGACAGCCCTGTAGCAAGGGCAGACAGTTGCAGCACAACGCCGCAGTTCACGCCTGCGGTCGTCGTAAAGCCCGCACGCGCGCCATATTTCAGGCTTGTACTGATGATCAGCGCAACGTTAGGTCCCGGAAGCGCGACCAGCAGTGTCGAGGCCACAACAAAAGCGAGATAAAGTTCAAGATTCATTCGTGTAAGGAACCCTAGCCAGCCAAGCGAAACAATACGCGCTTGATCCCGACTGTTTGGCGGTATCGCGTTCAGGCAATACTTGTAGCCAATTCAGTTTCGCTGGAACGTTTGATTTCTTTACGCGCAGCAGCACGTGCATCCGCCAGACTCGCCTTGAACCGCACTCGCGGCGGACGAACGCCATGAATAAGAAGCACACGGCGCACCGCGGGTCGCGCGCCAGAGACATAGACAGCAGCACCATGCCGGTGCGCTTTGCGCACAAAACCGTCGATTGTCATCGCGGCCGTCGAATCGATCATTGAGACCGCAGAAAAATCGATCACATAGGCCTTTGGATGCTCGCCAACCCGATCGAGCGCAGCCGAAACCGCCGCCGCTGCTCCAAAGAAAAAAGCTCCGGAGATACGATAGACGATGATGTCCGGATCGGTTGCCTGTGAGGCATCATAGGGAGAGCGCACTTCACCTTTGATTTGATCAGGTAGATCTTTTTCGATTGTTGGCCAGCGGCGGTCCACTTCCACCGCCTGCGCCATACGATGCAAAAACAACAACGTACCGAGCCCAAAACCCACCACAATGCCTTCGGTGAGATCGCGAAAGATGACGAGAAAGAAAGTCGCAACCAGAACAGCGGCATCGCCCCACGAAGCGCGCAGCAGAGTCTCGAACTCGTGCTTTTCAGCCATATTCCAGGCAACAACGGCCAGCAAGCCGGCAAGCGATGCAAGCGGAATGTAGCTCGCAAGCGGCGCTGCCACGAGCATGAACAACAGCAGAAATACAGCGTGTAGCATCCCCGCGATCGGCCCGCGGGCACCGGCGCGAACATTGGTGGCAGTCCGGGCGATTGTTCCCGTGACACAGATGCCGCCGAACACGGCCGAGGCCATGTTGGCGCTGCCCTGCGCCACCAGTTCCGCATTGGAACGGTGTCGTCGTCCCGTCATGCTATCCGCCACAACGGCGGAAAGCAGGCTCTCGATAGCGCCAAGCAATGCAAACGAGACAGCTGCCGGCAAGACCTCCCTCACCTTCTCGATCGAGAGCAGCGGCAAATGAGGTGCGGGCAGAGAGCTCGGAATTCCGCCGAAGCGCGTTCCGATCGTTTCAACTGGAAGCTTGAGAATCCATGCCAACGCGGAAGCAATCGCAACCGAAATCAGAAATGCGGGCCAGTGCGGGCGCAGACGCCGCACCCCAACAATGATACCGATAGCAAGCGCAGCAATAGCGATTGCCGCAGGATTGAATGTCGGCAGCGCATGACCAAGCGCGTGAATTTTAGCAATAAAAGGACCAGGTTCGGCACCATCCAGATGCAGCCCCAAAAGCTCTTTGACCTGACTGGCAAAGATGATGACCGCGATCCCCGACGTGAAACCGACAGTCACGGGATACGGAATGTATTTGATATAAGTCCCGAGTTGCAGAAGCCCGACTGCAATCATCATCATACCGGATAGAAATGTCGCGAGAATGAGACCGTCCACCCCATGCTGTTGAACGGTTGCTAATACAAGGACGATAAAAGCTCCGGCCGGTCCACCGATCTGGAAACGACTGCCGCCAAGTGCTGAGACGACAAACCCGCCGACAATGGCTGTATAGAGCCCACGGTCAGGCGTTACGCCGGACGCAATCGCAATCGCCATCGAAAGTGGTAAGGCAACGATTGCAACCGTAAGGCCGGCTATACTATCGGTGATGAGATCGCTGACCCGATATCGCTCACGTAAAACCGTGACGAGCTTAGGCGTATAGAGCTCGATAAGAGGATGCTTACCGGTCTGGGCAAACATTTTTGCGCTGTCCCCCATAGGGCGCTGCTTCAACTCACGCATCCGAAGGAGACCTGCCATTTCAGGTTGGTCGAATGGGCTCCAATCAGACTCGCCAACGCTAAGATAGCGAAGATCACGCCAAACGCCCAGGTTCAAAAAAACATACCTGGGTTGTCAGACGGCAAACGCCCGCAAACATGCTTAATATCACGAGCGCGACCGTTGATCTGATCACACTCCTCACATCAATTCGCTCGCAAATAACTGTCGCTTATTCGTCATCTTCTCCGCCACCATCCTCAGAAAGTCGCTCGACAGACACCACTCGTTCGCCCTCTGCCGTGTCGAACACAATGACGCCCTGCGTACTGCGGCCGGCGATGCGGATGCCGTCAACCGGACAACGGATCAACTGGCCGCCATTGGTAACGAGCATGATGTGGTCGCTCTCTTCAATTGAGAACGAGGCGATAATATTTCCGTTACGACCGGTGACAGCCATCGCAACAATGCCTTTGCCACCACGTCCCGTCGTCCGATATTCGTAAGATGAGGTACGTTTGCCGTAGCCGTTCTCGGACACGGTCAGCACGAATTGCTCCTGGGCCGACAACTCGACATAGCGGCGCTCACCGAGCTCGATCGCTCCTGTCGCTTCCTCGTTATCGGTTGAAACATCCTCAACCGCATCACCGTTGTTACCGCGACGAACTGCGCTGGCACGCCGCAAATAGGCGGCACGCTCTTCAGCACTCGCATCGACGTGGCGCAGGATCGAAAGCGAAATCACCGAATCGCCTTCGCCGAGCGCTATGCCGCGCACGCCCATCGAATCCCGTCCCTTGAAGACGCGAACATCCGTCACGGGGAAGCGAATGCATTGGCCGTGAGCGCTGGTGAGCAGCACATCATCGTGTTCGCTGCAGATCTGCACATCGACAATTGCCTCGCCCTTGTCGAGCTTCATCGCGATCTTGCCCGAGCGATTAACCTGGACGAAATCGGAGAGCTTGTTACGGCGGACTGTGCCGCGCGTTGTCGCAAACGTGACATCAAGCGTGCCCCAGGCGGCTTCATCCTCGGGCAAGGGCATGATTGTCGTAATACGCTCACCTTGTTTGAGCGGCAGAATATTGATGAGCGCTTTGCCACGCGCCTGTGGCGCCGCAAGCGGCAAACGCCAGATCTTTTCTTTGTAGACCTGACCAAGCGACGAGAAAAACAGCACGGGAGCGTGAGTTGAAGCAACAAACAGGCGGGTAACGAAATCCTCGTCTCTCGTTTGCATGCCCGAACGGCCTTTGCCGCCGCGCTTCTGCGCCCGATAAGACGACAACGGCACACGCTTGACATAACCAAGGTGCGAGACCGTCACGACCATGTCTTCGCGCTGAATCAGGTCTTCGTCTTCGACCTCGCCTTCCTGCTCGACGATCACGGTACGCCGCGGCGTTGCAAATTGCGTCTTCACCGCATTGAGCTCGTCCTTCGCAATCGAAAGAATACGAGTGCGCGAGCGCAGGATGTCCAGATAGTCGACGATCTCCGCGGCCAGTTTATCAAGTTCGCTTTCGATTTCGTCGCGACCAAGCGCTGTCAACCGCTGCAGTCGCAGGTCGAGAATGGCTTTGGCCTGCTCGCCGGAGAGTTTCGCGGTTCCGCCAGCGGAAACCCGGTGACGGGGATCATCAATGAGGGCCATGAGCGACGCGACCGTTGCCGCCGGCCAGTCACGCGCCATCAAAGCCTCGCGTGCAGCGTTCGGATCAGCGGCTGAACGGATGATCCGGATTACCTCGTCGATATTCGCAACAGCAATCGCGAGCCCGACCAGGATATGCGCACGATCGCGCGCTTTTCCAAGCAAATACTTGGTGCGGCGGGAAATCACATCCTCTCGGAATGCAATGAACGCGCGCAGCATATCCTTCAGGTTCATCACCAACGGTCGGCCGCCATCAAGCGCAACAACGTTGGCACCGAACGTGGTCTGCAGCGGCGTATACCGATAGAGCTGATTGAGTACGACATCAGGCAATGCATCGCGCTTGAGCTCGATCACGACGCGATAGCCTCGACGATCGGATTCATCACGAAGATCGGCGATGCCTTCAATTTTCTTTTCACGCACAAGATCGGCGATCTTCTCGATCATCGCCGCCTTGTTTACCTGGTACGGAATTTCGGTGACGATAATCGCCTCACGATCCTTGCGGATCGTCTCGAATTCCACCTTGCCCCGCATGAGGATCGAGCCGCGCCCAAGCTGATAGGCGCCGCGAATGCCGACTTTACCGAGAATAATGCCACCGGTTGGAAAATCGGGTCCAGGAATGATCGCATTGAGATCATCAATGCTCAGTTCTGGATTATCGATCAGGGCGATACAGGCATCGATCACTTCGCCAAGGTTATGCGGCGGGATATTCGTCGCCATACCAACGGCAATGCCGCCCGCGCCGTTGACCAGCAGATTGGGAAAACGCGCCGGCAGCACAACCGGCTCTTGCTCATTGCCATCATAGTTCGACTGGAAGTCGACCGTATCTTGATCGATGTCTTCAAGCAGCGGCAGGGCTGCCCGGGAAAGGCGGGATTCGGTGTAGCGCATCGCTGCCGGAGGATCGCCGTCAACCGAACCGAAATTACCCTGACCGTCGATCAGGGGCAGACGCATGGCAAAATCCTGCGCCATACGTACCAGCGCGTCGTAAATCGCCTGATCGCCGTGCGGGTGATATTTACCCATCACGTCGCCGACGATACGCGCCGACTTCACATGCTTTTTGTCGGGCGTGTGCCCGTTTTCGTGCATTGAATAGAGAATGCGCCGGTGCACCGGCTTTAGGCCGTCGCGCACATCAGGCAGTGCCCGCGCCACGATCACGCTCATCGCGTAATCGAGATACGAGCGCTTCATTTCATCGGTGATCGAAACAGGTCGGACGTCCGAGGGGCCATGCTCCCCCGGACCGGAATTTTCAACGTCAGACAAAGGTCAATTCCAGAAGTTTGAGTGTTGGGTTTGTATAGCCGATTCAATATTCAAGAACCACCCCAAAGCAGCGCAGAAATGATGTTTTTTTATAAGTAAAATCAAATGGTTATATGATTATTTTTTTGATAGCGCAGCATCGTGTAGCGCAAGATGTCAACCGCACAAAATTGCATTCCCAACCCCGCAAAACATCGATTTTCCCATCCCCCGGGAAAACCGGAATTCGCTAAAGAATGTTGCGACTCACCTCGCCCCCAAAGCGCCCCTTCCTACATCAGGTAAAGCCCACAACGACAGCGAGGTTCGATGCCCCAGGTCCCTTTCGACTACCTCATTTCCTCGTTTGTCACGCTCCTTCTGGTCGTCGAACCGGTTGGCCTGGCGCCGATTTTCGTCGCGCTCACGGAGGGCTTGCCCGCTTCCGCGAGGCGAGAAGTTGCTCTCCGCTCCTGCATCATTACAGCAGGGATCTTGCTGGGCGCGACATTGGTCGGAGATTGGCTGCTCCACCAACTTGGTATTTCGCTTGCGGCATTCCGGATTGCCGGCGGGTTACTCCTCTTTTCGAATGCTTATGAGATGGTGATGGGCGTTCGTATCGAGCGCCAATCGAAAGCCGCGGAACAAGCGCTCGAGGAACACGTCCGTTACATGGCAGCCTTTCCTCTGGCCATTCCACTGATGGCCGGCCCCGGCGCAATCACAGCCACGATTCTGTTAGCAGGCCACACAGGCGGTCGCCCACTCTATATTGGGTCGCTCATAGCCATCATCATCGCCGTCGCAAGCGTCTGCCTCATCGTTTATTTGATCGCCGATCAGATCGGGAAGGCGCTGGGCATTACCGGCAACGTCGTTTTATCACGTGTGCTGGGCGTTGTGCTTGCCGCACTTGCCGCTCAGTTCGTAATTG
>DATAIA010000760.1:0-20287 GCA_036262895.1 Xanthobacteraceae bacterium | reverse complement strand
AAGTCGCGTTCCAGGTCAAGCTGCGTATTGAGATCATTCGTCTCGGCTGCATTCAAGGCGCGTTTGGCCAATGCAAGCCCAACAGTCGGTGCCGAGGCAAAGTGCGCGCAGAGTTTTTCTGCTTCAGCCATGAGCAGATCGTCGTCGACCGCTTTCCAAATCAAGCCCCAGCTTTCTGCTTTTTCCGCGGAGAGTGGTTCGGCAAGCAACGCAAGCCCGCGTGCGCGCGCCGATCCGACGAGGCGCGGCAGAAACCATGTGCCGCCTGCATCCGGGATCAGGCCGATGCGGGCAAAGGCCTGAAGGAAACTGGCGGATCGTGCGGCGAGCACGATATCGCAGGAAAGGGCAATGTTTGCGCCGGCACCCGCGGCGATACCATTGACGGCAGCCACCACCGGAAAGGGCAGGGCGCGTATGCGCCGGATGAGAGGGTTGTAATAGAGCTCAAGCGTGTTGGCGATGAGCGGCTTTTCGCCTGGCTTCGTCAGCCGTTCGTTGAGATCCTGGCCGGCGCAGAAGCCGCGACCCGCGCCAGTCAGAAGCAGTGCCCGGCACGATGAATCAGCTTCGATTTCATCCAAAGCCGCGGCCAGCACCTGATGCATCGGAACGTTGAATGCGTTGAGACGCGTCGGTCTATTAAGCGTGATCACCCGATAGCCGGTGCGGCGATCAACCAGGATTGGACTTTCGTCCATCGCGTTCCTCCCCATTTTACAGCCTTCGTGCCGTGTTTCCCGGCGCTTCAGACCATAATTAGATGGCTCAGGCAACGAGGTGTCAACGACCGCAGACGTTGTACTCAGGCGTGGCGGCGTGATCATTCTTGGTTATGATCGGGGCCCTGGCAGGGAGGAATTGTTGATGTCGCCAAACAATCGGCGGATCATTCTGGCTTCGCGCCCCGAGGGCGAGCCAAAACCGGCAGACTTCAAGATGATGGAGGGCGAAATCCCTCAACCGCGCGAAGGTGAGGTTCTGCTCAGAACACTATGGCTTTCGCTCGACCCGTATATGCGCGGGCGCATGAGCGCTGCCAAATCCTATGCAAAACCGGTTGAGGTTGGCGAGGCCATGGTCGGCGGTACGGTGAGCGAGGTTGTTCAGTCGCGTCATCCGGGGTTTTCGCCGGGCGAAGTTGTTCTGAGCCACTCGGGTTGGCAGGACTATGCCATTTCCGACGGGGCGGGCCTGCGCAAGCTTGATCCCATGCGTGCGCCTCTTTCCACTGCGCTCGGCGTTCTCGGCATGCCCGGGATGACGGCCTATGTGGGATTGCAAAATATCGGTCAGCCGAAGCCCGGCGAAACGGTTGTTGTCGCAGCTGCAGCGGGGCCGGTTGGTTCGCTGGTCGGGCAGATTGCGAAAATCAAAGGGTGTCGTGCCGTCGGCATAGCCGGTGGCCAGGAAAAGTGCCGTTATCTCATCGAGGAGCTTGGCTTCGATGCCGCGGTTGATCATCGTTCGGCGAACTTCGCCGAAGAGCTGCACAAGGCCTGTCCTGCCGGAATCGATATTTACTTTGAGAATGTCGGCGGCGCTGTCTGGGATGCGGTGCTGCCGCTTCTGAATGATTTCGCCCGCGTGCCCGTCTGTGGGCTGATCGCCAATTATAATCTCACCGGATTGCCGGAAGGTCCGGACCAAACGCCTGTCATGATGCGTGCGATCCTGACCAGACGGTTGACTTTACGTGGCTTCATTGTCTGGGATTTTGCAAACCAGGCAGCAGAGTTCGAACGCGATGTCAGTCAGTGGCTAGGTGAAGGAAGGGTCCGATATCGCGAAGATATTGTTGACGGGCTGGAGAATGCGCCTCAAGCTTTCATCGGCTTGCTGAAAGGGCGCAATTTCGGCAAGCTTTTGGTGCGGGTCGCGTCAGAGTAATTCGTTCCATCAAGGATTTTCACTTGTCTCAAACGGCCGTTCAAGCAGGCGCCTATCTTCATCATCTGCAATTGCAGAGTTCCGATCCCGCCAAGCTCGCAGATTTCTATGCCCGTGCGCTCGACATGCGCTCTGAAAAAATGGCCGACGGCCGGTGGCTCTGTCGCGGTCCATCGAGGCGTGTTCTTTTCGCGGAGGGTGCACCGAAGACGTTAGGGTTCGCTGCCTTTGCGTGTCGCGATCGAGATGCGCTCGACGCCTTACGCAAACATGTCAGCGCCCGCGCGGTTACGATCGAAACCGCGCCAACGCCGTTGTTTCGGGAGGGTGCATTTGCCGTGCGCGATCCCGACGGGAATATGATGGTTTTCGGTCTTGCGCTTGAGGGAGCAGACCGATCAACTGGTTTGAAGGCGCCTCTCCAACACGTCACGATTGCCAGTGAGGATGTTCCGGCGATTGAGGCGTTTTACGTCGATGTTTTGGGTTTTGCCGTTTCCGATCGTGTGCGCAACACGCAAGGCGATCTGACGACGTCCTTCCTGCGTTCCAATCACGAGCACCACACGCTCGCCTGTTTCCGTCGCGCCGAAAAAGGCCTGGATCATCACAGCTATGAAGCGGGCGAGTGGATCTTGATCCGGGATTGGTCGGATCGTTTCGGCTCGCTCAAGATCCCTTTGATGTGGGGGCCGGGACGGCATGGGCCCGGCAATAATCTGTTTGTTTTCATTGCCGACCCCGAGGGGAACTGGATTGAGGTTTCAGCGGAGCTTGAAGTTATCCACGATCGTCCGGTTCAGGAATGGCCGCACGAACCGCGTACGCTGAACCTATGGGGACAAGCGATCATGCGGAGTTGAATAGCTGGCAATTAAAATACTGGGGAGCGAAATGGCGAGCGGAAAAGAGATTGACGTTGGCGATCTGATTGAAAACCAGCCTCTTGGCCGTTTTCAGCTATCGGTTATCGGCTGGTCGTGGGCGCTGATGTTTGTCGAAGGTTACGATATGCAGGTGCTCGCCTATGCGGCGCCTGCCATCATCAAGGCTTGGCATATCGACCGTTCGATATTCGGACCGGTATTTGGCGCGGGATTGTTTGGATATCTGATTGGCGCAACTTGCCTGACGGGCTTGGCGGATCGGTTTGGGCGCAAACGTGTCATTCTCGCTGGGTGCTTGATTTTCGGATCATTGACGCTTGCTGCTGCTTTCGCAAGTTCGCTGACCGAATTGCTGGTGTTGCGTGCTCTTGCCGGACTTGGTCTCGGAAGTTCCATTCCGACGGTGATCGCGCTCAATGCGGAATATGCTTCATCGCGAACGCGTGCAACGCGGATCAGTCTGTTGTTCGTCGGCTACACGCTTGGCGGTGCGGCAGGCGGGTTCATTGCGGCAAAGCTGATGCCCTTGTTCGGCTGGCCTGTTGTGTTTCAAATTGGCGGCATCGCGCCGATTGTTCTCTGCGGTTTTCTTGTTTTCACGTTGCCGGAATCGGTCCGTTTTCTTGTGCTCAAACAAGATGCGCGGGAACGCATCGTCGCCATCCTGCAAAAGATGCTGCCGGAACGCTCCTTCGCACACGATGCACTTTTTATTCTTCGTGAGGAGACGCAGCCCGGTTTTCCGGTCAAGCATCTGTTTACCGAAGGGCGCGCGCTGATGACCTCGCTACTCTGGGCGGCCTTCGTCACCAGCTTTCTCGGTCATCATTTTCTGACAAGCTGGATGCCGACGGTGCTCGAACAAGGCGGCGTATCGCTTGAGGACGCTGTCCATGCAGGAGCGTTATTCCACGTTGGCGGCGCGGTCGGAAGCATTCTCATTGGGCGCTTGCTCGACACCCGCGGCACGATCACAGTCGCCATGGCTTTCATGTTTGCCGTTCCGCTTGTCGTGCTGATTGGAACCGGCGGTATGTCGGTCATGCTGATGCTAAGCGTCGTTTCTTTCGCCGGAATCTTCGTGCTTGGCGGGCAAATCGGAATTAACGCGCTGTCAGGAACGCTCTACCCGACCTATATCCGTTCAACCGGCGCCGGATGGGCGTTTGGCATCGGCCGCTTCGGCTCAGTGCTGGGACCGGTGTTGGGTGGGGTTCTGATATCCTGGAAGCTGCCAACCTCGATTATCTTCATTTGTGCGGCAGCGCCGCTCTTGTGTTGCGCCGCTGTCGTATTTGTACTGGGCGCGCGCTACACGACGCGCGCGCCGCAGCCCAAGTTAGTCTGAGTTGCTTATCGTTTTTTTCGAGCTTTTGGTCGTGCGCGCTTCACAGTGGCGCGCTTTGCCGTGGCGCGTTTCTTGGGGGCGGCTTTCGCAGGTGCGATGCGGCTTGAGGGTGTTGCTGGCGCTGAGGATCGTGTCTCGGCTTTCTGCAGCCGCCTCACCCAGTATTCCCAGGCGCGATCGACGGGGCCTTGTCCGAGATTGTGCCCGGCTGCGAGTTCGACTTCGCCCGGCGTGAGCGGCTTAACCGCTCCCAGCATGCGCGCCTGCGTCTGAAACTCAGCATTGCGGCAGGAATAGATGGTGCGGAATACCAGTTCCCGAAGCGATCGGCCGACTACCGTTGCGCCGTGGCGGCCCATCAAAACAACCCAGTTGGGCCCGAGCGCCTTGGCAAGCGAACGGCCTTCTTCCGGCTTGATGACCAGCAGACTGGTATCGCCGAAGTCGTTGCGGCTATCCCAGAACGAAGCCTTTTGCCCCATGGTGGCGCCGAGATGAAACACCGGCACAATATCCACCTGCGCGATGCAATAGGGCATGATGGCAGGTGCATGATGATGGCAAACCGCTATGACATCGGGCCGCGCTTTGTAGATCTCGCCGTGAATGACGCGCTCGGAATAGAGTCGTTTGGTCGGAGGCGCGATTGGTTCGGAATCGAGGGTAAATTCCAGGATATCCGACGGTTCGACCAGTTCCGGCCCCAGCGACCGCGAGAGCAAATAGCGGCCGGGATTGTCCGGATGACGCATGCTGACGTGGCCGAAGGCATCCAGGATGCCCTCATTGGCGAGAATGCGGTTCGCGAACGCCAATTCCCGGCGTATCTGGGCGAGGGGCTGAGGCACGATGTGTCCTTTGTCGTTCCGGATTTCAGAGTTTTCCGTGTAAGGGCTTTGGCAGATCTGCCGAGCTGGCAGCAATCTACATCGCAATAATGGGGCATGCCACAGTCGTTGTTTCGATGAAGGTCGCTCGTGGCTGTTGAGACGCTGTGATCGCGATCAGGAAGTGCTACAGTCTGCCCAAGTGCGGGGGCATGCACCTCGCTATAAAGCAATCATCCGGGGAGAGAGTTTATGAGAGCCCTGCGTTCAACACTTGCTGCATTGGTGGCGCTTGCCGTATGCGCATCCGCCGCCGCGGCGGATGACACGCTGAAGATCGCAATCGGTCAGAAGGATAATTGGGAAAACCAGGTTCCGGCACTTGGAACGCGCGCCGGCATTTTCAAAAAGCACGGGATAGTGCTGGAGATGTTCGGCACAGCCGGCGCCGGCGAGACCTTGCAGGCTGTTATTGGGGGAAGCGCCGATATCGGCATTGGAATTGGGACGCCCGGTGCACTGCGGGCGTTTGCAAGAGGTGCGCCTATTCGGGCGCTGGCAGCGGGATTCACCGGAACAAACGATCTGTATTGGTATGTTCCCACCAACTCGCCGCTTAAAAGCCTGACCGATGCCACGGAAAAAAATACGATTGCTTATTCAACCAGTGGATCGACTTCAAACAATCTGGTGCTTGCCTTTGCCAAGGAACTTGGAGTGAAGGCCAAGCCGACCGCGACCGGCGGTCCTCCTTCGACCTTCACTCAAGTGATGTCGGGACAAATCGATATCGGTTGGGCGGCCCCGCCGTTTGGGCTTGATGCCATCGAAGAAGGCAAGATCAGGATTATCGGTCGTGGCAGCGATGCGTCTTCCACGCGCAATCAAACGGTGCGTGTGCAGATTGTTAATCTGAACACATTGCAGGCCCGCAAGGATGTGCTGGTTCGCTTCATGCAGGCTTATCGCGAAACGCTGGATTGGATGTACGCCGATCCGGCTGCGGTGAAGTACTACGCGGAATCGATCGAGAAGCCCGAGCGGCTTGTTCTGTTGGCGCGCGAGAAATTCTATCCGAAGGAAGCGATCCTGCCGGATCGCGTTTCGGATTTCGACAAGGTGATGGAAGATTCAGTGGCGCTTAAATTTCTCGATGCGCCACTCAATCAGAAACAGGTTTCGGAGTTCTTCCAAATTCCTCCACCGGCTAAATAACCGGGCCAGGATTTTGAACTACGTTGGAATATCTGACGGATTATCAACGTAGATCAACCCGGCTTTGGCGAGCGGCTCCCGCATGTTGTACATGTCGAGCCCTAGTTCGCCAGAGCCGAGCCTTTGGCGTTTAGCTTCCTCATCGTCCTTGCGCTTTTGTCCTTTGGCGGCCACCGCGGACGCGGAGGCAAGCGGCACAACAACCACGCCGTCATCGTCCGCGACGATAACGTCGCCGGGTGCTACAGCAACGCCCGCGCACACAACCGGCACATTGACGGCACCGAGCGTCGCCTTGACCGTGCCCTTGGCCGAAATTGCTCGCGACCAGACGGGGAAGCCCATCTCTTTAAGTGGTTTCACGTCGCGGCAACCGGCATCAATGATCAGGCCCAGCACTCCACGTGCCTGGAGCGAGGTGGCGAGCAATTCCCCAAACATGCCATCCGTGTTGTCGGTTGTGACGCCGACGACCAGCACGTCGCCGCGCCGGCACTGCTCAACTGCAACGTGGATCATCCAGTTGTCGCCCGGCTGCGCCAGCACGGTGACAGCGGAACCCGCGATAGTCGCGCCAGCCCAGATCGGCCGCATATAGGGTTTCATCAAGCCGAACCGGCCCATTGCCTCGTGCACGGTCGAGACACCGAGATTGGCAAGTGTTTCGACGCTTGCCTGATCGGCACGCGGGATGTTTCTCACGACAACGTTTTTCATTGCAGAACCTCCAACACCATTGGGAACAGGCGCTGATATGCTTCGCCATAGGTCATCGGCTTGCCGGTGTTGCGGCCGCCTTGCATGCCGCGCTGGAGCGCGACCCGATGATAGTATTCCCAGAGATGCTTCTGCGCCGCCAGGATTTCAAAGGCTTTGCGTTTGATATCCCAGACTTCATCGATATTGAGGATCACGTCGGGCTTGAAGTTGCACATTTCCGGCTGATGCGGCTCGAACAAAAACATTGGCGGTGCGGCATAGGTGAGGTTGGGGCCCGGTTTGTGTCCGGCTGCCTGGGCAACAATGCGCGCTTCTTGAGCGAAATGCGTCGCCTGCGGATGGTCGAAATTATAGGGGTCATGCAACGCGTGCGTCAGGACGAATGACGGCTTGAGGTCGCGATAAATATCGATCAGCCGATCGAGCATGTCCGGCGTGGTGCGCAGCGGATAATCGCCGGCATCGAAAAATTCGATTTCGGCACCGAGCACGTCTGCTGCTTGTTCGGCTTCCTTGCGGCGGCCTTCTTTGACCTGCGCGAGGGTTACGCCGGGCTGTTTCCACGCGAATTGACTCTCGCCACGTTCCCCGAACGACAGACATGCGATTTTGATGCGGTAACCCTTACGTGCGTGGAGTGCAATGGCGCCGCCGGCCCGCCAGACGAAGTCGCCGGGGTGTGCGGTGACGACGAGGCCGGTTTTTTGCTGATCGGTCATGCTGTTTTCCTGGATGACTTGTTTTTTAGGTTACTTGGAACTGCATCATTCGAATGCGCGGGATGCCTTTGTATTGGGACTATCACCTTTAGCATGACTGCTCACGCGCAAGGCGTTCTGCCTACGTTTTAAGCAATCGTTCCATGGCGGTTTTGCCTGATTGGCTCCTTGCACCAAATCCTGCTGTTTGTCCAATGCCTTAGTTGATTCCGGCGAGCTGGCACGTCCCTTGCCATGGAAGAGGTGGGCGCGGCTCCGGCGAGCTTGAAATGCCCTTGCTAAGGTAGAGGACATTACAATGATCAACATTATTCGCTCAGCGGAGCGGTACTCGGCCCGCTCCAAATGGCTTGGGGCAATTGCCGGTCTGGGGTTGGCACTTACGGCGGCAATTCCGGCCAAGGCCCAAGACACGATCAAAGTGGGTATTCTTCATTCACTCTCTGGCACCATGGCTATCAGCGAGACCACGCTGAAGGATGCCATGCTGATGCTGATCGACGAGCAGAACAAGAAAGGCGGTCTGCTCGGCAAGAAACTTGAAGCTGTCGTGGTTGATCCGGCTTCCAACTGGCCGCTATTCGCCGAAAAGGCCCGCGAGCTGATCACAAAGGACAAGGTTGCAGCAGTGTTCGGTTGCTGGACCTCTGTGTCCCGCAAGTCAGTGCTGCCGGTATTCAAGGAGCTCAACAATATCCTCTTCTATCCCGTGCAATACGAAGGCGAGGAGAGCGAGCGGAATGTCTTTTATACGGGTGCGGCGCCCAATCAGCAGGCAATTCCCGCAGTCGATTATCTGATGAAAGACGAGAAGGTGGAACGCTGGGTTCTGGCTGGAACCGACTACGTTTATCCGCGTACCACCAATAAGATCCTTGAGGCCTATCTCAAACAGAAGGGCGTCAAGGCTGAAGATATCATGATCAATTACACGCCGTTCGGTCATTCCGATTGGCAGACCATTGTCGCTGATATCAAGAAATTCGGCTCGGCAGGTAAAAAGACGGCTGTAGTTTCCACGATCAACGGCGACGCCAACGTTCCATTCTATAAGGAACTCGGCAATCAAGGCATCAAGGCGACCGATATTCCGGTTGTTGCATTCTCGGTCGGCGAAGAAGAACTCGCGGGCCTCGACACCAAGCCTTTGCTGGGTCATCTCGCGGCCTGGAACTATTTTCAATCAATCGACACGCCGGCTAACAAAGAGTTCACTGCCAAGTGGCAGGCCTACACCAAAAACCCCAAGCGCGTGACCAATGATCCCATGGAAGCGCACGTGATCGGCTTTGCCATGTGGGTCGAAGCTGTGAAGAAGGCCGGAACCACTGACCCCGACAAAGTGATCGATGCGATTGTTGGGGTGAAAGTTCCCAATCTAACCGGCGGCACGGCTGAGATGTTGCCGAACCATCACATTACCAAGCCGGTCTTTATCGGCGAAATCAAAGCTGATGGTCAGTTCGACGTCGTGTGGAAGACTGGCGGGTTGGTCCCGGGAGATGCGTGGTCGAAATATCTTGAGGGCTCCAAGGATCTGATTGGTGATTGGCAGGCCCTCAAATGCGGAAACTACAATACGGTGACTAAAAAGTGCGGCGGATCGTGATCTCGTTGCATGATTTGGATGAGTGATCTGACTTTTGACTTGGACCAATGAACGCCTGGGTGGAGATGACGGCTAGCCGACATCTCCACCTTTTTTCCGGGCCAATGTTGACGGCGAGATAAACTGATGCGTGACATTCGTGATTGCCTCATCGCTCTTGGATTATCGCTTGCGCTGCTTTTGGCGGGCTCGCCGATTTCCCACGCCCAAGAGGTTTTTGAGGCAGGGCTTAAACGGTTCTCGATGGAGAGTTTCGGTGAAACCGAGACCGCCATTGGCGAGATTGCCGGCAGTCGCAACGCGATGGCTGCGCCGATTATCCAGGCCCTGCAGGACGGTCGCTTGTTTATTGATCGCGAAACCAAGACTGTTTTCATCAAGCAGGCAAATGGCGCTTTCCTGGACGCCGCAACCGGCAATGCTGTGCCTCAGCCGCCTCCGGATCTGCGTGTTGTGCGCATTAACAATCGCTTGCGCCGCGCCATTGAAGCAGCACTTGGCGGTTTGACGTTGCTTGCGCCCGACCCGGCTAAACGCGTTGCTGCCGCCCAGGCTGTTTTCAAATCCCGCGATGTGTCAATGCTGGCGTTGGTCAATACGGCGCTTGCCAAGGAAACGGATCCGCATGCGCGCCAAGCGTTGATGAATACGCGCGCTGCGCTGGTGCTTTTCAGCGCGGATGCCGCTGAGCCTGATAAACTTGAAGCGGTTGCGTTGATGCGCAGTCGGGGCGACCAGGAGGCTCTTGGTTTGCTCTCGGCCCTGCCGCCAAACTTGCCGCCTGCGGTTTTATCTGCCGCCAAGGACGCAATTGTGACCATTCAAAATCGACTTGCCTTGTGGGACGCGCTGCAGAACGCGTGGTACGGCCTGTCGCTTGGTTCCGTCCTGCTGCTGGCGGCAATCGGGCTTGCCATCACATTCGGCGCCATGGGCGTCATCAATATGGCGCATGGCGAGATGGTGATGCTCGGCGCGTACACGACATTCGTCGTGCAGGAACTGATCCGGACCTATCATCCTGCTTTGTTTGACTACTCCCTGAGTATTGCGATCCCGCTCGCTTTTCTCGTATCCGGTCTCGTCGGAATTTTGATTGAGCGCAGTGTCATCCGCTTTCTTTATGGACGGGCGCTTGAAACCCTGCTTGCCACGTGGGGGCTGTCGCTGATCCTGCAGCAGGCCGTGCGTACTGCATTCGGTCCCACCAACCGCGAGGTCGGGGCGCCTTCTTGGATGAGCGGCGCCTTCGAGCTTGGGCAAATCACCATCACCTATAACCGGATGTGGATCATCTGCTTTACGTTGCTGGTGTTCATCGGGCTGTTGGGGATTTTACGCTATACGCGGCTTGGTCTTGAAATGCGGGCTGTCACGCAAAACCGTACGATGGCTGCGTCGATGGGCATCCGAACCGGGCGGATCGATGCGCTTACGTTCGGGCTTGGTTCCGGCATCGCCGGGATTGCTGGAGTTGCCTTGTCTCAGATCGACAATGTCAGCCCCAATCTTGGTCAGGGTTATATCATCGACTCGTTCATGGTTGTCGTGTTTGGCGGAGTTGGAAATCTTTGGGGCACCCTGGTGGGCGCGTTTACGCTTGGCATCGCCAACAAATTCCTTGAGCCGTATGCGGGTGCTGTGCTCGGAAAAATTCTGATCCTCGTTCTGATCATCCTTTTCATCCAAAAGCGCCCGCGAGGTCTGTTTGCCCTCAAGGGGCGGGCGGTTGAAGCATGATCGGCTCTCCCTTGCTCCGGGCGCTCGACCGCACCGGTATTATTTTTCTGGCGGTGCTTGCGGCATTTGCGCTCGGCACTCTCGCCGCCAATCTTCTGCTGCCTCCATCATCTATTTTTCACGTGCCGACCTATCTGGTGTCGCTGTTCGGCAAATACGTCTGCTATGCCCTGCTTGCGCTCTCGATTGATTTGATCTGGGGGTATTGCGGCATTCTCTCGCTTGGCCATGGCGCGTTCTTCGCGCTCGGCGGCTATGCCATGGGCATGTATCTGATGCGGCAGATTGGAACGCGTGGCGTCTATGCTCACCCGATCCTTCCGGACTTCATGGTATTTCTCAATTGGGACCAACTGCCGGTTTATTGGTACGGGTTCCAATCTTTCGCTTACGCCATGCTGATGGTGGTTGTTGTGCCGGGCGCGCTTGCGTTTGTGTTCGGTTGGTTCGCATTCCGCAGCCGCGTCACCGGCGTTTATCTCTCGATTATTACCCAAGCCCTGACATTTGCGCTGATGCTCGGGTTCTTCCGCAATAACTTTGGATTTGGCGGCAATAACGGCCTGACGGACTTTAAAGATATTCTGGGTTTCAATGTGCAGGCGCAGGGAGTTCGCGCTGCCTTGTTCGCGGCCTCTGTGCTCGCGCTTGCTCTTTGCTTTGTGATCTGCCGGTTTGTGGTCAGTTCGAAGTTCGGCCAAGTACTGATGGCAATCCGGGATGCGGAATCGCGGACGCGTTTCCTTGGCTATCGTGTGGAGTCCTACAAGCTCCTGGTGTTCACTTTATCTGCATGTATGGCAGGTGTTGCCGGTGCGCTTTATGTTCCGCAAGTTGGCATCATCAATCCCGGTGAATTTGCCCCGGCAAACTCCATCGAAGCGGTGATCTGGGTCGCGGTTGGCGGCCGCGGCACACTTGTCGGCGCGGTGCTTGGTGCATTCCTGGTCAACTATGCAAAGACCACTTTTACGACCGGCGTTTTAGCGCCGTATTGGCTGTTTCTGCTCGGCGGATTATTTGTCGCCGTTACATTGCTGTTGCCGCGCGGCGTCATGGGAACGTTCGAGCATTGGCAGCGTGGCCGACGTCATGCGAAAGACGATGGCGTAGCGCAGAACGGCGCTGCCGAAATCAAGCCGGCGGAGTAGGTGGCAACGATGACCATCAAAACAACACCCGCGCTGCTTTATCTCGATGCGATCAGCGTCTCATTCGACGGCTTTCGCGCCTTGAATAACCTTTCCATCGCTATCTCGCCTGGCGAGATGCGCGCGATCATCGGCCCGAACGGTGCGGGCAAGACGACGATGATGGATGTGGTAACCGGTAAGACGCGGCCCGACAGTGGGGAAGCTTATTTCAACGGCGCGCATGACCTTTCGAAACTCGATGAAACCGAAATCGCGGAGCTTGGAATCGGCCGCAAATTTCAGAAGCCGACCGTGTTCGAAAATCAGAGCGTCGAAGACAACCTGAGGCTCGCACTCAAAAACGATCGGCGTGCACGCAAGACATTATTCTGGAGCGACACCGCCGCAGAGGGCGAGCGTGTTGACAGGATTC
Source organism: Xanthobacteraceae bacterium (assembly GCA_036262895.1). Classification (GTDB taxonomy): domain Bacteria; phylum Pseudomonadota; class Alphaproteobacteria; order Rhizobiales; family Xanthobacteraceae; genus AP-16. The sequence goes on along the minus strand of DATAIA010000760.1, from coordinate 7,766 downwards.
TTGACACAATAAGGCTCAAATCCTTGCGATGGCGGATTGCTGGATCTCTTTCCCACGGTCAAAAACAATGGCTTGAAATCGGGATGCTGCTCGCCCAGGACCCCAAGCTGCTTTTGGTAGATGAGCCTGTTGCCGGGATGACCGATGCGGAGACGAGCCAGACGGCTGAACTGCTTAAAGAAATCAATCGGGACCGTACCGTCGTGGTGGTCGAGCACGATATGGCATTCGTCCGCGATCTTGGGGTCAAGGTAACCGTGCTGCACGAGGGCGCGGTTATCGCTGAAGGCTCGATCGATCAGGTTTCGGCGAATGAACGTGTCATCGAAGTCTATCTCGGACGTTGAAAATGGCGATGCTGGAAGTCAATTCAATCGATCTTCATTACGGAGCCGCTCAAGCGCTGCGTGGCGTTTCGCTCAAAGCGGAGGCGGGTAAGGTCACCTGTGTGCTCGGCCGTAATGGTGTCGGCAAAACGAGCTTATTGCGCGCGCTGGTCGGTCAACATCCGGTGACGCGCGGCTCCATCACATTTGATGGCGCCGATCTTACGACGCTTAAACCCTATGAGCGGGCGCGCTGCGGCATTGCCTATGTGCCGCAAGGGCGTGAGATTTTTCCCTTGCTGACGGTTCAGGAAAATCTTGAAACCGGCTTTGCTCCGCTCAGGCGCGGCGAGCGGAGCATTCCCGATGACGTTTTTTCGCTGTTTCCTGTGCTGAGCACGATGCTGCGCCGGCGTGGTGGCGATCTTTCGGGTGGCCAGCAGCAACAGCTTGCGATCGGCCGGGCCATGGTGATGCGGCCGCGTTTGCTGATCCTTGACGAGCCGACGGAAGGAATTCAGCCGTCCATTATAAAAGACATCGGCCGGGCCATCAGCTATCTCCGCGGTCTTGGGCAGATTGCCATTATTCTGGTTGAGCAATATTTCGACTTTGCGCGTGAACTTGGCGACGAATTTGCTGTCATGGAGCGTGGTGCCATCGTGCATGCCTGCAGCCGGTCCGATATGGACGAGGCGGCGCTCAAACGTGCTCTCGCACTCTAGCCTCTCCAAGTGTTAGCGTAGTGAACTTGCAGGGGCAGACGTGAGCGCTGAAACAATCACAAGCGAGCAGATCTTCGCGGCTAACCGCGCGACCGGGCGGATTGCGCTTGTTGTGGAGGCAAGCGAAGGCAAGACCCGGCGCAAGCGGGTCCATGAGGCTGGTTCGCTGCGCGTGCGTTTTCCCGGATCGGGTGTCGATGAACTCGAAGCCGTGCTGGTCAACACCGGCGGGGGTATCACGGGCGGCGACTGCTTCGGTCTTGAGTTTACGGTTGGTACGGGCGCAAGGCTCGTCACCACGACGGCGGCTGCGGAAAAGATCTATCGCTCTTTGGGGCCGGATGCGGCCATCAATATCAAACTTGACGTGGGGTCTGGCGCGTCACTTGCCTGGTTGCCCCAGGAAACAATCCTGTTCAATCAAGCGTGCATGGCGCGGGGGATCGAGATCCGCCTTGCGGAGAGCGCAAGTTTAGTGTTCGTCGAATCAATCGTGTTTGGACGCTCCGGAATGGGTGAGGCCGTCATCGACGGCCGGTTAATTGACCGCTGGCGGGTCTGGCGCGATGGACGCCTGATTTTTGCCGAAACAATGCGCCTTGAAGGTAAAATCGCCGCTACGCTTGCAGAGCCTGCCGTTGGCGCCGGGGCAGTTGCTTTTGCAAACGTCCTGATCGCGCCAGGTGATGAAGCAACGGTTACGGCCTTGCGGGCGCTTGAACCTCAATTCCATGGTGAGATTGGACTATCTGCATGGAACGGGCTTGCGCTTGCTCGGCTCTGCGCCAAAGATAGCCTGATGCTTCGCCACGATCTCGTGCGTTTGCTCACAACTTTGAGAGGCGGCATGCTGCCTCGGCTTTGGTTCAATTGACGGATTTCTCGCCATGAATCTTACACCTCGGGAAAAAGACAAACTCCTGGTCGCTACGGCCGCCATGGTGGCGCGCCGCAGGCTTGAGCGCGGCGTCAAACTAAATCACCCCGAAGCGGTGGCGCTGATTTCAGATTTTATTCTGGAGGGCGCGCGTGATGGTCGCAGCGTTGCAGAGCTGATGGAAGCCGGAGCGCATGTGCTCACCCGCGCCCAGGTGATGGATGGCATCCCGGAGATGATCCATGACATCCAGGTGGAGGCGACATTTCCTGACGGCACCAAGCTTGTCACCGTGCATGAGCCAATCCGTTGAAGCGAAGATGAGGTTTGCATGATTCCGGGTGAGATGTTCATTCAAGACGGCGAGATCACGCTTAATGCTGGGCGTGAGTCGATAACGCTATCGGTTACAAACACCGGCGATCGGCCTATACAGGTCGGTTCGCATTATCATTTCTTTGAGACCAATCCCGCGCTGGCTTTTGATCGCTCGGCAGCGCGCGGCATGCGTCTCAATATCCCCGCGGGCACGGCCGTGCGGTTTGAGCCCGGTCAGAGCCGAGACGTGACGCTGGTCGCGCTTGTCGGTGAGCGCAAAGCATTCGGCTTTCGTCAAAGCGTGATGGGCAAGCTCGACTAAATCAGAGGATTGCGATGTCGGTAACGATGCCTCGCCGCGCCTATGCGGACATGTTCGGCCCCACGACCGGCGATCGGGTGAGGCTTGCCGACACGGATATTATCATTGAAGTGGAAAAGGATTTCACGACCTACGGAGAGGAAGTGAAATTCGGCGGCGGCAAGGTGATCCGCGACGGCATGGGGCAAAGCCAAGTCACCAATGCAGCAGGCGCGGTCGATACCGTCATCACCAATGCGCTCGTGCTCGATCATTGGGGAATTGTGAAAGCCGATGTCGGCTTGAAGGACGGACGCATCGCAGCGATCGGCAAAGCGGGCAATCCGGATATTCAACCTGATGTCACCATTGTTATCGGGCCCGGCACCGAGATCATTGCCGGCGAAGGCAAGATCCTGACCGCGGGTGGGTTCGACACGCATATTCATTTCATCTGTCCGCAGCAGGTGGAAGAGGCGCTGATGTCAGGCGTCACTTCGATGCTCGGCGGCGGTACCGGTCCGGCGGCGGGCACCAATGCAACGACTTGCACGCCTGGACCTTGGCATATTGCCCGGATGATTCAGGCCGCCGACGCTTTTCCCGTCAATCTTGGATTTGCGGGCAAGGGCAATGCATCGTTGCCGGGCGCGCTTGAAGAAATGATCGAAGCGGGAGCCTGCGCGCTTAAGCTTCACGAGGACTGGGGCACGACGCCCGCCGCAATCGACTGCTGTTTGTCGGTCGCGGATCGCTACGACATCCAGGTGATGATCCACACCGACACGCTCAACGAGTCAGGTTTCGTTGAAGATACGATTGCAGCCTTCAAGGGCCGCACCATCCATGCTTTCCATACCGAAGGCGCGGGCGGGGGGCATGCGCCCGACATCATCAAGGTCGCGGGCCTGCCGAATGTGTTGCCGTCGTCAACCAATCCGACGCGCCCGTTTACGCGTAACACCATCGATGAGCATCTCGACATGCTGATGGTGTGCCATCATCTTGATCCGTCGATCGCTGAAGATCTTGCGTTTGCCGAAAGCCGGATTCGCAAGGAAACGATTGCGGCCGAAGATATCCTTCATGATATCGGCGCGCTTTCGATGATGTCGTCAGACAGTCAGGCAATGGGGCGGCTCGGCGAAGTGATCATCCGAACCTGGCAGACTGCCGATAAAATGAAACGGCAGCGCGGCCGTCTGAAGGAAGAAAAGGGCGAGAACGACAACGCGCGGGCGAAACGTTACATCGCCAAGTATACGATCAATCCGGCAATTGCCCACGGTGTTTCGAAGCACATCGGCTCGATTGAACGAGGTAAGCTTGCGGACCTCGTTTTATGGTCGCCCGCCTTTTTTGGAGTGAAGCCTGATTTGATTATCAAGGGTGGGTCAATCGTTGCTGCCCCGATGGGCGATCCTAACGCTTCGATTCCGACCCCGCAGCCGGTGCATTATCGCCCGATGTTTGGGGCTTTCGGCAAGGCGCTGACGGCAAGCTCGCTGGTGTTTGTCTCAAATGCGGCGCTTGCATCCGGTCTACGCGAGAAGCTTGGCGTGGATAAGCATTTCGTTGCGGTCGAAAATACGCGCGGTGGCATTTCGAAAAAGACCATGGTTCATAATGGCGCGACCCCCGACATCAAAGTCGATCCCGAAACCTACGAAGTGCGGGCTGACGGCGAGCTTCTAACCTGCGCGCCCGCTGAGGTGCTGCCGATGGCGCAGCGTTATTTCTTGTTTTGAGGCAATCATTTTGAGGCAATCATAATGCAGCGCGTCTCGTCGATTAAATCTGTTGGATCATGGAATACGGCAGAAGCCGTAGACCGCGTGGTCTTGGATGCCGAAGATCGGCATCGCCGCCGCATGGTGCTTACTGGTGAAGGCGGAACATCTTTCTTGCTGGATATGCCGCATCCGGTCGCGTTGCGGGATGGCGACGGACTTCTGCTGGAGAGCGGTTCAATCGTGCGTGTCGTCGGTCTGGCTGAAAGCTTGGTCGAAATCACGGCGAAGACGCCGCATGATGTCGTGCGCCTTGCCTGGCATCTCGGCAACCGTCATACCGACGTGCAGATTGTCGATGGTAAGCTGCGCATCCGGCGCGATCATGTTCTCGAAGATATGGTGATCAAACTCGGCGCGTCGGTGACGCCGATTGATGCACCGTTCGATCCCGAGGGCGGAGCGCATAGCCATGGGCATGCGGGAGGACACCACGGACATGGTCACCACCATGGTGATCATTGAGCGTGTTGAGCCAGAGCCTGCTTCCCGGTCTTTTGATGCCGCCAAAGGTCAAGCAATGAATGCGTCGGCGCTCTATCGCCTGATGGCGTGGCTATCGCCATCCTATCCGGTGGGGGCGTTTTCCTATTCGAGCGGCCTCGAATGGGTAATTGAAGCAGGTGATGTCGCCGATGCCGTTGGCCTGGAGCGATGGTTATCGTTGATCCTGTCCAAGGGGGGCGGGTTCTGTGACGCCGTGTTCCTTGTTCACGCCCATCGTGCCATATCGGCGGCCAATCCGGCAGCGTTGCGTGAGATCGCGGAATTATCGGCCGCCTTTTCGCCGTCCAGAGAACGTCATCTCGAAACCACCGCTCAAGGGCAGGCTTTCTTCGATGCAACGCGCACGGCTTGGCCCTGTGCGGCACTTGTCCAACTGGCCGCCATTTGGCCTGGGCCTTTCACGTATCCGGTCGTGGTGGGGGTGGCCGCAGCCGGTCATGAAATAGCGCTTGATTCCGCCCTCGTCGCGTATTTGCACGCGCTTACAGCCAATCTGGTTTCAGCCGCGGTGCGGCTGGTGCCGCTTGGCCAAACGGATGGACAGCGTGCCCTTGCCGCGCTTGAATCAACCGTGAACGCGACGGCGGCGCAGGCCATGGTGACAGCGCTCGATGATGTTGGTAGTGCTGCATTCCGTGCCGATATCGCCAGCATGCGGCATGAAACTCAGTACACCCGCCTTTTCAGGAGCTAGAGTCGCTTTATTTGTTTGTCTGGAACATCGCATGACCAAACTGGCTGAACAGATTGCTCGAGAATTCGGAACACCTGCCGTTGTGATTGACCTTGATTGTGTTGAGCGCAACATTGCGCGGCTTCAGCGACTTTGTGAGCAGGCTGGTGTCGGCAATCGGCCTCATATCAAAACTCACAAGAGTCCGGTTCTCGCAGCGATGCAGCGCGACGCAGGTGCTTTCGGCATCACCTGCCAGAAACTTGGCGAAGCAGAGGTCATGGCCGATGCCGGGTTTGAAGATATTCTGATCAGTTATAATATTTTGGGCGATGAGAAGATCAGCCGGCTTGCTGCGTTGATGCAGAGGGCCAAAATGATTGTGTGTGCTGATAATACGACAGTTGTCGATGCGCTGGCAAAAGCGCCCAAACTTGCCGGACGCTCTCTTGATGTTCTGGTTGAATGCGACACCGGCCGTAAGCGTGCCGGTGTCGAGACGTCTGCCGAGGCCATTGCGCTTGCAAAATACATCGCGAATTGTCCGGGGCTTAACTTTGCAGGCTTTCTGCTCTATCCGCCCGAAACGGCTATCGCTGCGACGCAGCTCTTTCTCGATCAGGCGCTTGCGGGTGTACGCGAGGCGGGACTTGAGCCGCGCATTATTTCTACAGGCGGAACGCCGAACCTCGTCAATCTCGGCAAGCTCAAGGGCGTGACCGAGCACCGCGCGGGCACGTATATCTTCAACGATCGAATGCAGATGGCCTGCGGTGCGGCGAAGCTTGAGGATTGTGCGCTCAACGTTGTGGCGACTGTCGTGAGCAGGGCAGGCTCCGATCGGGGCATCGTCGACGCTGGCTCCAAGACTCTGACGAGCGATATCGGAGGGCTCGATGGTTACGGGCTTATTCTCGAACATCCTCAGGCGCGTATCAAACAATTCGCAGAAGAACATGGCTTCCTTGATCTTGCGGCATGCAATGACCGCCCGAAAGTGGGGGATGTCGTGCGCATCATTCCGAACCACGTCTGCGTCGTGGTAAATATGGTTGACCGGCTGATCGCCGTTCGGGGTGAAGAAATCGTCGGAGAAATTCCGGTCGCGGCGCGCGGTCGGATTGTTTGAGCTGATTATCAGAATAGGATTCAGACGATGAAAAGTGTTCATGGTCCGTTGCGCGTCGGTGTCGGCGGGCCTGTTGGTTCAGGCAAAACGGCATTGATGGACGCGCTGTGCAAGCGCTTGCGGGACCGGTTCGAGATCGCAGCAATCACCAACGATATTTATACGAAATGGGACGCCGAATATTTGGTGCGGTCTGGTGCGCTCGCGGCCGATCGGATCGCCGGGGTTGAAACCGGCGGCTGTCCGCACACGGCTATCCGCGAAGATGCTTCGATCAACTTGGCTGCCATTGCGGAAATGCGCTCGAAATTCCCAAAGCTCGACCTCGTGCTGGTCGAATCCGGCGGTGACAATCTTGCCGCGACGTTTTCACCGGAACTTGCCGATCTGACGATCTACGTCATCGATGTTGCGGCAGGCGATAAAATTCCCTCAAAGGGCGGTCCCGGGATTACGCGATCCGACCTTCTGGTCATCAATAAAATCGATCTTGCCCCTTATGTGGGCGCCTCTCTGGAGGTTATGGAGCGGGATGCGCAACGGATGCGTAAAGCGCGTCCGTTTGTTTTTACCAACCTCCGCAGCGGACAGGGCGTTGAAGAGATCGCCCGCTTTATCGAGACCAAGGGTGGGCTCGATACGTCTGGTTGAATTAGGATGATGCCGAAAGCTCCGCTGTTTACGATCGGTTATGAACAGGCAACGTCATCTGCGGTGTTGGCTGTATTGCAGCGTGCTCACGTCGATTTGTTGGTCGATGTACGAGCCATTGCCGCATCGCGGCGGCCTGGATTCTCCAAGCGGCAGCTCGCTGCTGGGCTGGATGAGGTCAACATTCGTTATCTGCATCTGCGCGGTCTCGGCACGCCGAAAGAAGGCCGTGTTGCTGCGCGCAGCGGCAAAGTCGATGAGTTGTTCCGCATCTACGAACGGCATCTCGCGGGACACAATGCGACTGAAGAACTCGATCTGTTGACCTCGCTTGTAAAATCGGGCCAACGCATTTGCCTGCTTTGTTATGAGCGGGATCCCCATCATTGTCACCGCCGGCGTGTTGCGGAGCTGGTCTGCGAGCGGGTAGGGGCCGGATCGGAACACCTGTTTCCCGATCAACCTTAGG
>DATAIA010000759.1:0-2567 GCA_036262895.1 Xanthobacteraceae bacterium | reverse complement strand
CTCTCCGCGTCGAGTCGGAACGCGCAACTCAAGCGAGATCGCACCCGGCAAAAATCTCGTGCAGATTATCGACTTGATCCGCGATCTGGACGAGGAACGCGCCGCAACCCGCAGGCCAACGGCGAACCGCACCGCGAGGCGCATAAGCAGCGAACAAGATGCGGCTAGTCGCGCTCATTGGTGGGAATATCCTTCATCTGTTCCAATGTCTTGCCTTTCGTCTCAGCCACAGTAAGCCACACAAAGGGCAGCGAGATCGCTGCCGCTATCGCGTAGAAGGCGTAAGCGCCCGTTAGGCCGACCGCGTTCAGTAACGGCAAAAAAGTGACGGTGACGGTGAAATTCGCCGCCCAATTGGTGGCCCCAGAAATGGCAAGGGCAGCTCCACGAATTTCATTGGGAAACATTTCGCCTAACAACACCCACATCACCGGACCCCACGACACAGCGAACGCAACGATGTACAAATTTGCTGCCATCAATCCAGCCACCGCGGCCATATGACTTAGCACTGGCTTGCCGTCAGGGCCTGCACTACCCGTGGCGAATGCGGCTGCCATCGCCCCGAGCGTTAGAGTCATCCCGATGGATCCTACCAACAGCAACGGTTTCCGGCCGATGCGATCAATCAGCATGATGGCCGGGATTGTGGCGAGGATGTTCACCAAACCGGTGAGCACGTTAATGCGCAGAGCCCACTCTTCAGTTGCACCGGCGGCTTTCCACAAAATCTCGCCGAAATAAAAAATGATGTTGATACCAACGAATTGCTGGAAAGCAGCCAGGCCCATTCCGACCCAGAGCACCGGAGCGATACGTCTCGTGCCCGGAATAATCAGATCCGACATCCTTGGAGGGCGTTCGGCCTGGAGGGTTTGCTCGACCTGCCGCACTAGTCGATCGGCATCGCCACCAATTCGTCTGAAGACCTTGCGTGCCAGCTCGTGTTTGCCGACGAAGACCAGGTACCGCGGCGACTCGGGAATTGTCATGCTGCCTAACAAGAATGCGACGGCTGGCACGGCCTCCATCCAAAACATCCAGCGCCATGCCGCCGCTCCAAACCAAAAAATATCACTCGGTCCGCCGGCAACTCTGGCGAGAATCGCGTTGCTTAGAAATGCGCTGAACAGCCCCACAACAATGGCCATTTGCTGCAGTGAGGCGAGGCGGCCCCGCACATGCGCCGGAGCGACTTCCGCAATGTACATCGGCGCCAACACGCTGGCGCCCCCGATTGCCAGCCCCGCTGTGATCCGCGCGGCGACGAATAACGCCGCGGAGTTAGCGGCACCTGTCGCCACCGCCGTCGCGAGAAATAGGATCGCGTTTAAGAGCATTGTCGGGCGCCGTCCAAGAGAGTCAGCAAGCCTGCCTGCGCCAAAGGCGCCAACTGCACAGCCGAGCAACACTGATGCAACGGCGAAACCGGTCCCAGCGGCATTAGTGCCGAAGGCTTTTGCCAGGGCATCCACGGTTCCGTTAATCACGCCGCTGTCGAAGCCGAAGAGAAAGCCGCCAATCGCAGCTACGCAGCATAACGCGATCACATAGCCAGAGCTCCGTCGTTGGCCATGCACGCTCGTTAGGCCAGGTGTGCTGCTCCGCGGCGCCTCATCCATTTCAGATCGTAAACTCGTTCTTCGTCTGCTCGTCAGAATCAACCCGAACTTGAGGCCGAGTCGTCTGCCTGACGAAACTATGTTTTTTAGTACACGAACTGTTCTCGTTTGCGCCAGTGCCGAAAGGTAAGATAAGCGCCTATCATCCCGCCGAGATGCGCAAAGTGCGCGACGCCCTGGTTCGTTCCAAAAATTCCGCTGAACAGTTCAAGAAGCGCGTAGAGAATTACGAACACGATCGCTGGCATTGGGATCGGCGGAATCAACAACACGATGGTGCGCCGCGGAAAAAGCATCCCGAACGCCAGCAGAATTCCGAAGATTGCGCCAGACGCGCCGACGGTGGGGTAAACTCCCGCCGATGTCATCATCGAGACGACTAGCAACTGGGTCGCACTTGAAGAAAGCAAAGAGGCGAAATACAAGGTGAGATAATGTCGCGGACCAATAGCGCGTTCGACATCAGAGCCGAACATCCAAAGCGCGTACATATTGATCGCGAGATGAAGGAAATTCGCGTGAAGAAAACCGCACGTGATCAACTGCCAGACCTTGAATCCGACGGGACTGTCGAATTGAGATACAAAAAAGTGGCCAACAGGCCAGAGCGCGAAGCTATCCAGGAAACGAGGCCCGGATACCGCTTCCAAAACGAAAACAGCAGCGTTTACAACGATCAGCAATCTGGTGAGGCGAGCCATAAATGAAGCTACCCGCCCGTGCTTACATTCAAACGAAGATCACGAAGGATCACGATGGACACAATGTTACGGAGATCTGGTTTACCACAACAACGCGGAGCTCGCGCCAGGAGAAGAACGAAACAAACTCTTTGCGGTTTCGGCGAGTTTGGCAGTGATTGGAAAGACATTCCTGCGTTCTCACCACGGCGGATCTGCGACATGATTTCCTGAGACATTTGGCATGGTGAAGCTTTGTGCGCCT
>DATAIA010000758.1:0-2794 GCA_036262895.1 Xanthobacteraceae bacterium | reverse complement strand
TTGCAATAGAAGGTGTAATTCAGCGGTGCTTGGCACTTATAGAAGCTGTACAAGTTGCCGTCAGGATCGGTCCGCCCGCTCCACTCGAGCAAGTACGCCTGATAGTTGCCGCTTTCCGCCTCCTTGAGCGAGGTCGCGAATTCCGTGACCCGGATCTTGAGATCGAACCCGGCTTCCGCGGTCATTGCCTGCACAACCTCGGCGACAGCCTGCCGCTCCGGGCCTTTCGGCACCATGAAATCGACAGTGAGGCGGCCAGTGACGCCCGCTTCCTTCAGCAGAGCCTTTGCCTTTTCGACATCGCGCTTCGGAATCGGGAAGCCCTTTTGATAATAGGGGTGTTCCGGCGAGATCCATTGGTTACCAGGCACAAACTCGCCATTGTAGACGACCTTGTTCAAGGCATCGCGATCGATCGCGAGCTCAAAAGCCTTCCGAACTTTGGCCGATTGACCGAGCGGAGTTTTTGCCTTGTCGCTGGTCCCCACATTGATGTCGATACCCTCATAGGAGAGCCCGAGGATGCTCGACAACTTGAGTTTCGAGTCGGCGCGCACCTCCTTGATGTCTGTGGCATTGACGCGCTCGATCATGTCAAGGCTGCCCGACTTCAACGCGGCAAGGCGCGCCGTGGAATCAATCACCGGCAAATAAACGACGCGGTCGATGTGGATGTTATCTTTGTTCCAGTAATCCTGGAATTTCTCGAACACGATCCGATCTTGCTGAACGCGCTCAACAAACTTGTAGGGGCCGGCGCAAACCGGCTTCAAACCGAATTTGTCGCCTGCCGCTGCAGCGGCCTTGGGCGAAACCATCATGCCGGCACGGTCGGTGAGCTGTGCAATCAACGGCGCGAATGGAGCCTTCAAATTCAATTGGATTGTGAGTGGGTCGACGACGTCAACATGATCCACAGACGAAATTTCCGACTTGCGGAACGAGCCCGTCATGGTGAGATGACGATCGAGCGAGAATTTCGCCGCCTCAGCGTCAAACGCTTCACCATCGTGAAACTTGACTCCAGGACGGAGCTTGATCGTAACCGTCTTGCCGTCCGCCGATGTCTCGTGGCTTAGCGCAAGCTGCGGGACGACGTTGAGCTTATCATCGATGTCAAACAATTTGTCGCAAACGGATGCGAATACAATCCGCCCCACATAGGTGCGTGCGAGGGTGGGATCAAGCACGTCGGGATCTTCGGCGAGACCGATCCGCAACGTCGTCTGAGCAAAGGCCGAGCTACACGCCAAACTCAACAGACCGGCTGTCGCCGCAACGCGAAGTGATTTCATTGTTTTCCCCTCATTTTTGAGAATAGTCTGCACCAATCTAACACAGGTGGTTCTAAGCCGTAATTTCGGAGGCGCTGCCGGTATCAGCACTTTTGGCAAATGCGTTAATCAGCTTTGCCAATTGCGGCGTGGGCGCGGCATCCGCCAGCGCCTCCACTGCAAATGGCGGCAGTTCGTTTGAACGGTGGCATGCAACCGAGTGGCCCGACGCATCAAGCGCAAAGGCCGGCCGCTCAATCCGGCAGCGCTCAATCACATGAGGACAGCGCCCATGCAAATGGCAGCCTGGCGGCGGATTGATCGGATTGGGCACATCGCCCTGAAGAATGGCACGTTTGTGATGTAAGCGCGGTCGCGGCAGCGGGATCGCCGAAAGCAGTGCGCGGGTATAGGGATGCCGCGGCCGTTCAAACAGATCGTCAACGGCGGCATTCTCAACGATACGACCCAGATACATAACCGCGACTTCATCGGCGATATGTTTGACCACGGCAAGGTCATGCGAAATGAAGATATAAGCCAATTGGAACCGGCGCTGCAGGTCGCGCAACAAGTTGAGCACTTGCGAGCGGATGGAAACGTCGAGAGCCGAAACCGGCTCGTCACATACAATCATTTTCGGTTCGACCGCGAGCGCACGGGCAATTGCAATGCGCTGGCGCTGCCCACCGGAAAATTCATGCGGATAGCGCCGTGCAAAGCTCGGATCCAATCCAACCATGCCCAGCAATTCGCCAACCCGTTCGCGCCGGCGCGAACGGGGAACGATGTCATGCAGCGCCAGCGGCTCGGCAAGGATCTGTCCGACCGTCATACGCGGATTCAGTGACGCAAACGGATCCTGAAACACAAGCTGCGCGCTGCGCCGGAAACCCTGAAGTCCGCGCGCATCGAGAGCTCCGATATCTTTCCCCTCGAAGCGGATTGTACCGGCGGTCGGTTCGATCAGCCGTAGCGCAAGCCGCCCAACGGTCGACTTTCCGGAACCGGATTCACCAACCAGTGCAAGGGTCCGTCCCGGCTGGACGCTGAAGCTCACTCCGTCAACCGCTTTCACGGTGGCTGTCGGCTTTCCAAATATCGATTGACGCGCCGTAAAATTCTTCACGAGCCCTTCGACTTCAAGCAATGGCGCGGTCATGTCAGGTGCTCCGAAAGCGGTGCCTTGAAGCATCGCGACCAGCGCTCCTCGGCATCGGCCGAGGGCTGCTGCGTTCCGTTGGTTACCTTCCATTCAGACTGAACGCGTGTCAGCCGCACGATCGGAGGCAGCGAGGTTCGGCAGCGCTCATCAGCAAGCGGACAGCGTGGTGCAAATCGGCAGCCGGGCTGCGGTGTCGTCAGATCCGGTAAGGCACCGTCGATTGCTATCAGCCGTTCGGTCCGATGATCGAGGCGGGGCATCGAGGCAAGCAATCCCACCGTATACGGATGTTGCGGCTCACTGAACAAAGCCTCAACCGATGCACGCTCGACCAGTTGCCCTGCATACATCACGG
>DATAIA010000757.1:0-6394 GCA_036262895.1 Xanthobacteraceae bacterium | reverse complement strand
CGTTCAGCAACGGCGATAACCTCATCGGTCGCCTCAAGCGCTCCAGCGCCGACGAGCATAGCGACCTTTTTGCCGCTGTTGAGAATGTCAGCGGCGGCACGAAGCAGCGTTTCATCCGGCAACTTGGCCGGGCCCGCATATCCGACACCGGTGTGGGTTGCGCCATGCGCCAAGGGAGGGTCTTCGTACGGAAGCTTTTGCAAATCGTTCGGTAGAATGACGCAGGTCACGGTGCGCTTCGTATGAGCGATGCGAACCGCGCGATCAATGAGGTGACGTACCTGCTCAGGCACGCTCGCTAATGCCACGAACTCGCTCGCAACGTCTTTGAAGAGGCTATGCAGGTCGACTTCCTGCTGGTAGGAGGCACCAAGCGCCGAGCGAGCTTGCTGGCCCACCAGGGCCACGACCGGTACATGATCGAGCTTTGCATCATACAGGCCGTTGAGGAGATGGATCGCGCCCGGACCCGAAGTTGCGTAACACAGGCCTACGTCACCGGTGAATTTCGCGTGGGCCGAGGCCATAAAGGCCGCCATCTCTTCATGGCGCACTTGGACGTATTCCATGAAGTCTTTGGCGTTCTCCAACGCAACATCCAGACTGCCGACGCCGTCGCCCGGGTAGCCATAAACCCGCTTGAGGCCCCATTGCGAGAGTCGATGCCAAATATATTCGCTGACATTTTGAGCCATCGTTGCCATCCAAAGGAAAAGCGGAGAGCTGATGTGAGGCCAACGTTGGCTTGTTGGAAAAGTTGCACGGACGGCCCCGCCCACCGCGATCTCTTACCTAAAAGATTGGACATAAACGACCGGACACGATCCAAGTAATGTGAATGGTGGGAGAATTATCGAGAGGCTATCGCGCGTGACATGCGTGGCACTGCCGAGCGTAGTCATCCAGTCACTCGCAAAGGGCGGGTACCGGGCGGCAGACCCGCAGCGTACCGCATCGGCGCATCACCCCACAACGCTGGATATTGTGTACGCTTCCGTACTCGATCTTGAGGGGCGAAGACGCTTGCGTTCAAGAATGAGTGCTTCTTGAGGGCGAGATCTTTCGCCTGGGCAGCGCGGGCGGTAGGAACTCCGCGGGGTTGATGCGGTTATGATTGCGCTGCAACTACCGAGCCTCGCCCATGCGCCACCAGCTGCTTAACGACAACGATGGCCAGCGAACGTTCGCGGTCGTCTTGGAGACCGGTGATGAAGCCATGGCGTGCCTCGAGGAGTTTGTTGGGGCGCACCAGATCAAGGCGGCGCAGCTCACGGGTATTGGGGCGTTCGCCGAAGTCACGCTTGGCTACTTCGATTGGACAAAGAAGGACTATGTAGGCAATCCCATTCACGAGCAAGTTGAAGTGGCCTCCATGATCGGCGACGTTGCCCTTTCGCCGTCGGGCGAATCCACCCTCCATATCCACGTCGTCGTAGGCAAGCGCGACGGGTCGGCGCTCGCCGGTCACTTGCAAACGGCGCTGGTTCGCCCCACGCTCGAAGTCATCCTTACAGAGTCGCCCGCATTCTTGCAAAAGGCTCACGATCCGGAGTCCGGGCTCTCGCTTATCAGGCCTCAGTCATGAATCGGCCGGTCGGACATACGCTCTGGGCGATTGCGGAAGGTTACATTCCAAGTCAAAGCGTGAGCCAAGATCACGATCTTGTCTCTCATGAAGCTGCCTGTATTCTCAATGCGTCCGACGAAGATGCCGACATCGCGATCATGTTGTTCTTTTCGGACCGAGAGCCGTGCGGTCCATTCTGTGTGAAGGTAGGCGCCCGCCGAACGTTACATCTTCGCTTCAACGACCTGACCTGTCCCGAAGTAGTGCCGCGCGACACGAGTTACGCATCGATCATACAATCGAGCGTGCCGATCGTCGTGCAACATACCAGGCTGGACTCTAGAAATCCGAATATCGCGCTGCTCTCCACGGTGGCATTCGCCGCGTAGTTCGGGCAGTCGCGTTGATACCGATAGGCAGTGCGCGGCGAGGATGGCTAGTGGCGCAGGTTTTTCGTCCAGCAGCGAATACCATCGCCGTGCTGGTGATGGCTTTTCTAGGTGCGATGCCGGTCTTGGCCGTTGGTCCCGGGTATACCTTGATGAAATCCCCCTATGTCACCAACCAGTCGGTAACCCGCACGCAACCCGTGCCTTTTAGCCACGCGCACCACGTCGGTAGTCTCGGGCTCGATTGCCGCTACTGCCATACATCAGTGTCGACCGCGCGCTTTGCCAGCGTGCCCCCTACCGAAACCTGTATGACCTGCCATTCCCAACTATGGACCAATGCGCAGATGCTCGCGCCCGTTCGCAAGAGCCTCGCGACTAATACCCCGATCCGCTGGCAGCGGGTGCACGTCCTTCCTGACTACGTGTACTTCGATCACAGCATTCACATCGCCAAGGGCGTCGGCTGCTCCACGTGCCATGGTGAAGTCGATCGGATGCCGCTCATGCGCCAGGCGGCGCCCTTGACAATGGGTTGGTGCCTTGATTGCCATCGACACCCCGAAAAAGCGGTTCGACCACGCGACAAAGTATTTGATATGGCGTGGACGCCTCCTCCCGATCAGATCGCGAAAGGTCGACAGCTTATGACCGAATATCACATCGATACAGCTCACCTCACGGATTGTTCAAAGTGTCACCGATGAAGTCAACTACAATCCAAGTTGAAGGTGGCCGGCAGTTTTCGCGGCGGGATGCGCTGCAGGTCTTAGCGGCTCACATGACACTAGCGCTGGCCGGCTGCAGCAAGCCAGCAGAAGAAATTGTGCCGTACGTCACCATGCCGGAGGGATTGACGCCGGGCGAGCCGCTTAAATTCGCAACCGCCGTGCCGATTGGCGGCTACGGGGTAGGAGTCCTCGCGATCTCGATCGATGGCCGTCCCATAAAGATAGAGGGTAACCCGAAGCACCCGGACAGCCTTGGGTCAACGGATGCGTTTGCAGAAGCCGCGGTCATGTCGTTGTACGATCCGGACCGGTCTCGTACGCCAACTTTGCACGGTAGCTTCTCATCTTGGGATGCGTTTGGAGCCGCGCTTCTTGCTCAACTTAAGAAGCATCGTCAAAACGGGGGCGAGGGTCTACGGCTTCTGACGGGTCGTATCACCTCGCCAACGTTGCTGCGTCAAATCGACGATATACTAGTTCGATTTCCTCAAGCACGTTGGCATGTACATGAGCCCATTGATGAAAATGTGGAACGACAAGGAAGCGCGCTCGCATTTGGCCGAGCAATGCATTCGATACCCAGCATAGAGAAAGCTGAAGTGGTGCTGTGTCTCGACGCGGATCCCCTAGGGCCGGGTCCGAGCCAAATTCAAAACGCGCATCGCTGGATCCAATCGAGAGATCCGAAGAGACCTGAACACTTCATGCGAACGTATGTTGCTGAAAGCACACTCACACCTACGGGAATCAAAGCAGACCATCGTGTGGCACTGCATCCGAACGGCATTACCGACCTTTCGATCGCAATCAGTAATCTGTTTGGTGCAGGCCTTCCGGAACCTACGCTCTCGAACGCGGCAAAACGCTTTGTGAACGCTTGCGGGGCAGATCTCGGCGCACATACCGGTCGCGCCGTAGTACTTGCGGGCCGTACGTTGCCGGCTGAAGTGCACGCCTTGGTCCACTGGCTCAACGCAGCGCTCAATGCTCCAATTGCTTTTGTTGAGCCTTTTGACCAAAGCGCGTCTCACGAGCCTGCTGCGCTCCGACCCTTGGTGGAGGCTTTACACGGCGGTCGAGTGGACGCGCTTGTCGTGATTGACACGAACGTTGGCTATGATGCACCCGCTGATCTAGCTCTCGCCGCCGCACTTCCTAAAGCCGCGTTCAGCGTGCATCTCGGCTGTTACGCCGATGAAACCGCTAAACTGTGTCAGTGGCATCTGCCGCAAACACATTTCCTCGAAGGGTGGTCTGATCTGCGCGGCTTCGATGGGAGCGCCACTATTGTGCAGCCATTGATACGGCCGCTCTACGCTACCCGCTCTGCGCATGAGCTTTTGACCATGGTGGCCGGCGAGGAAAAGCTCTCTTACGACCTTGTGCGCGACACGTGGCGGCCGCGGGTAACTATGCCGTTTGAAGATTGGTGGCGCCAAGTGCTCCATGACGGGGTGATACCGGAGACAGCGGCTCAGCGCATAAGCGTAGCTCCTCCGCAGCGACCCCAGTTTCCAAGAGGGAGCGCTTCAGGCGAATTCACGCTTGTGCTTTCGCCGGATCCAAGTACATGGGACGGTCGATACGCCAATAGCCCCTGGCTCCAGGAATGTCCAAAACCCATAAGCAAAGAGGTTTGGGGTAACGCGCTCGTTGTGCATCAGGAAGACGCTGCGCGGCTTCATCTGACAACGGGAGACGTGGTACGGCTCTCAGCTCAAAACCATACACTCGAGTCCCCTGTGCTCGTGTCCTCACACGGCGCGCGCGGCGTCATCCATCTTTCGCTCGGCTACGGGCGTACGCGAGCAGGCGCGATTGGAAACTCGATTGGCGTGAGCGCCTATACACTGCGGTGGTCCGACGCGCTCTGGACGACCGAGGTCACCATCAAGAAATTGAACGATCGGCGAGAGGTTCTCACGACCCAGAATTATGTGCGTCTGGCAGGAGAAGCGCGCGATCTATTTCCAATCCGTTTGCTTGATGACGCCCGAAAGGTCGCGGGTGCAAAGCGGGAAGGGTCATTGCCGTCACTCTATCCGCCGGCGATTGCCGACACCTATGCGTGGGGCATGGTGATCGACACTGCAGCCTGCATCGGATGCAATGCATGCGTCGTGGCCTGCCAGGCCGAAAACAACGTCCCCGTCGTCGGTCCTGAGGAGATTGCGCGCGGGCGCGACATGCATTGGCTGCGCGTGGATATCTATGACCATGGCACGGATGGGGCACTCAAAGCTGGTTTCCAGCCGGTCCCGTGCATGCACTGTGAGAACGCGCCATGTGAGCCGGTGTGTCCCGTCGCCGCGTCGGTGCATGACAGCGAGGGGCTCAACGCGCAGGTCTATAACCGCTGCGTGGGGACGAGATTTTGCGAAGCCAATTGTCCGTACAAAGTAAGGCGCTTCAATTTCTTCGGCTACGCTGATGGACAGGAGTACGCCAACCTCGGCGCCGATACGATCAAGGCGCAGCACAATCCGGAAGTCTCGACCAGACAGCGCGGAGTCATGGAGAAGTGCACCTACTGCGTACAGCGCATTAGCCGAGCTCGACGAGACGCCAAGCGGGAAGAGCGGACTATCGTCGATGGCGAGGTCGTTACCGCGTGTCAGAGCGCATGCCCGACGCGTGCAATTAGCTTCGGCAACCTGAACGACAAAACGAGTGCGGTGAGCGCTGTGAAGGGCGAGGCGAGACAGTACGCGCTTCTTGAGCACCTTAATACCCGCCCGCGTACCACCTACTTGGCCGATATACGGAATCAAGGCGTGCTCAAAGGAGAGCCTTCATGAACCGTACAATCGGGTACGAGCCGCCGACCATGTACCACCCGTGGATAGCGGCGAATCATGCAACATACGCGCAGGTGACCGCGCTTATTGCCGACCCTGTGCTTAAGCGCCCCGCCGGCGGGAGGTGGTGGATTGCTTTTGGTGTCAGCGGCCTCTTCGTGTTGGGGACAGTCGTAGCCATTATCGTTCTATTTATGAATGGCATCGGCGTGTGGGGAGTCAATTCGACCGTGGTGTGGGGATATGCGATTGCAAGTTACGTTTGGTGGATCGCGATCGGTAGCGGCGGCACGCTGATATCTGCGCTCCTCTTGATTACGCGCCAGCGCTGGCGGGCATCAATCAATCGTTTTGCTGAGACGATGACCATTTTTGCGGTGGCCATCGCAGGTCTCTACCCTATATTGCATCTCGGCAGGCCGCAATATTTTTACTGGCTGGCGCCGTATCCCAACACGATGCAGCTATGGCCGCAGTGGCGCAGCGCCCTGGTTTGGGATTTTTGGGCCATTGTGAGCTACCTGCTTTTCTCCATTCTTTTTCTTTATGTGGGTCTGATACCGGACCTCGCCACCATGCGCGACCGTGCGACGAACATCTACGGGCGGGTACTCTACGGCGCGTTTGCACTTGGTTGGCGGGGATCCGCGTACCACTGGCGTTGCTACGAAACGCTGCAGCTTACCTTGGCAGCAATCGCCGTGCCGCTTGTCGTATCGGTCCACTCCATCGTCGGGCTGGACTTTGCCGCTAGTCTAATGCCCGGCTGGCAGGAAACGATCTTTCCGCCATACTTCGTCGTGGGCGCGCTGTTTTCCGGCTTCGCCTCGGTCGCTCTCTTGACTGCCCTGGTGCGATGGGGGTTGCACCTGGAGGCCGTCATTACGCTTAATCATTTCGATGCGATGG
>DATAIA010000756.1:0-10854 GCA_036262895.1 Xanthobacteraceae bacterium | reverse complement strand
TCCATATCTTCGCGGAGCTGGGGAAGATTTGACGTAGGCGGTTAGCGCTCGGGCTGAAGTCGCCTTTTGGAAGGTGGCGATTCTAGCACCCCATCGTTCAACCTCCGACTTGCAGGTGGCAAGCCCGGCCTTACGGCAGCCTGAGTTAAGTTCAGCGCGTCAGGAAATGCAGGCTGGCCAAGGAGCCTCCATCGTAGTACGTCCCATCAATCCTCCTAAATACTGGTCTTGAGTACAATGACGCTTCCCCTTGAAGGCCTTCTCGTCGTTTCGTTGGAGCAGGCTGTTGCCGCGCCGACCTGTTCATGCCGCCTTGCCGATGCCGGCGCGCGCGTTATCAAGGTCGAGCGCCCCGAAGGCGACTTCGCGCGCTTCTACGACAAGGTTGCGCAGGGCGAGAGTTCGAATTTCGTGTGGCTCAACCGCGGCAAGGAATCGGTCGTCATTGATCTCAACAAGGCCGAGGATGTCGCGCTGTTTGAAGCACTGCTGGCGCAGGCCGATGTCTTCATTCAGAATTTGAAACCGGGAGCAATCGCCAAGCTCGGCTTTGCGGTTGAGCGATTGCGGCGTGACTATCCGCGCCTGATTGTTTGTTCGATCTCCGGCTATGGCGAAACCGGACCTTATGCCAAGCGCAAGGCATACGATCTCTTGATCCAGGCGGAAGTTGGGGTTGCTTCAATCACTGGTGGTCCGGAAGCGCCGGCACGGGTCGGTGTTTCCATCGTCGACATTGCTGCCGGTCTTAATGCCTATCAAGCCGTCCTTGAAGCTTTGATTGCGCGTGGGCGCAGCGGAGAGGGCGCGGCGCTAAGCGTTTCAATGTTTGATGCCGTCGCAGACTGGATGACGGTGCCGCTGTTGCAGGCAGAAGGTGGCAAGCCGCCGCAACGGCTTGGGCTTGTTCATCCCTATATTTGTCCCTACGGCATTTTTCGCAGCAAAGACGGAGCCGACATTCTGATTGCGATCCAGAACGATCGTGAATGGCGCGTGCTTGCAGAGAAGGTGCTGGATGATCCGGCTCTTGCGGCCGATCCGGAGTTTGCGACCAACGTCAAACGGATGGAGCATCGTTCGCAAACCGACGGCAAAGTCGCCAAATATTTTGCTGATATCGATGTCGAGCCGTTGAGCGCAAAACTGGCCGCTGCCGATATTGCGTTTGCGCGCGTGACCGACATGGATTTGTTGAGCCGGCATCCGCATCTGCGGCGCATTACGGTGGAGACGCCTTCGGGGCCCGTTTCCTATCCAGCGCCGGCAGCCATCCGCGCCGGAGAGACGCGCCACTATGGTCCGGTGCCGGCCCTTGGCGCGCACACAGAGAAGGTGCGGACGGAATTTCTGGCCGGCAAACAATCTGTGCGCGGGTGAGTGCGAAAGGCGACTGATTCGAAGCCGATTCGGTCTGCTTTCGTTCGCGGTCTGGACAAATTGTCCCGATGCGGGACTCTGGCGTAAAGCGCGCTTTAATTCATCATTAACCATAACACCGATGGTTATGCGCCGGCACGGCGCGCGAGCAAGGCAGCCGATCAAACAATTCCAAGCTCGCTCATGGCATCGACGTGATGCCGTGATGATTCTTGCGAAAAACAGCAGCAAACGATCCGTTTGATCGAGCCCGGGTGGCTGGCGACTTCCGAAACGATGGTGCCGACGGCAATGCGCGCGGCGCGGTCGGCAGGAAAGCGGTAGATGCCCGTTGAAATCGAGGGGAAAGCAATCGAACCCAGGCCGTGGTCGGCGGCGATGCGAAGCGAGGTGCGATAGCACGATGCCAACAGCTGTTCTTCATTCGATTTACCGCCGCTCCACACCGGACCGACGGCGTGGATCACGTGCCTTGCGGATAAACGATAGCCGCGCGTGATCTTGGCGGATCCCGTTTCGCAGCCGCCAAGCGTGCGGCATTCGGCAAGCAACTCCCGTCCTGCCGCGCGGTGGATTGCGCCGTCGACGCCTCCACCACCAAGCAGCGAAGTGTTGGCGGCATTGACGATGGCATCGACCTCAAGCGTTGTGATGTCGCCGATCACGACCTCCAGTCGGGCCGGGCCGATGTCCGCGGTGATGACGTGCTCGGGTACGGCTTTCATCAGTGCTGCCTGATCACTTGAACGCTAAAACATACTGGAAGCGCCCGGTTCCGTTCAGGCCCGTTCGGCTTTGGCCTCAGCCAGGAGATCGACCGTGCTGCGCCGGCCGATGTCGTCGAAATGCGCTTCGACGAAATTCCGTGCGGCGCGGCGGCCGCCTTTGTGCAGCGTCAAAAAGAAATCGTAATCGGATTGCAGTTTGCTGGCTGCGGTGAGATTGGCGAACATACCGTCGAGCGCGATGCGATGCACATTGATGCGGCGGTACTCGCCTGGACCCATGCCGCGCGGCAGCCGACCTTGATCGATCAGCCGGGTCACGAAATCGATCGCGCGATATTCCGCAAGCAGCGACGAGTTGAAGGTGATCTCGTTGATGCGGTTCATGATCTCAGGCGCTGATGTCGGGATCGTGTGCCGGATCGTCGGATTGATCTGCACGATCAGCACATCTTCGGTTTCGGTCGTATCAAAAAACGGGAAGATCGCCGGATTGCCCATATAGCCGCCGTCCCAATAGGGAATGCCGTCAATCTCGACGGCGCGAAACAGGTACGGCAGGCAAGCCGACGCCATGACCACATCGGCATTTATTTTTTCCCGCGGAAAGACCTTGAGCCGTCCCGTAAACACGTTGGTTGCTGAAATGAACAATTGCAGATTGGTTTTGGAGCGGATCGCATCAAAGTCGACGAAGCGCTCAATCAAATCCTTGAGCGGATTGATGTTGAGCGGATTAAGATCGTAAGGCGAGAGAAACTGAGAAATTGAATCAAGCCACGTTTGAACCGGCGATCCTTCAAACGGCGTGAATGAAAATAGCCGGTCGATGACTTTGCGCTGCAATGCAGGCAGATCGCCGTCATGACTTGCCGCGCGCCAAAATTCCGCGAGGCGTTTTTGTGCTTCCTTGACGCCGCCGCGAGCAAGGCCGTCGGCGAGCATGATCGCATTCATTGCGCCTGCCGAGCATCCCGACACGCCCTCGATCGCAAACCGGCCGTCTTCAAGCAGATAATCGATCACGCCCCAGGTAAAGGCGCCATGGGCGCCGCCGCCCTGCAGCGCCAGATTGATTTTCTTGGCGGGACCAGGAGCGGGGTGTTGCACCATCACTGCGCGGTCCAGCCGCCGTCGATCGAGAGATTGGCGCCGGTCATCTGGGAGGCCGCATCCGAGCACAAGTAGAGGGCAAGCGCTGCGACCTGCTCGACCGTGACGAATTGTTTGGTCGGTTGTCCCGCCAGCAGGACGTTGTTGATGACTTCTTCGCGCGTCATATTGCGCACCTTCATCGTGTCCGGAATTTGTCGCTCGACAAGAGGCGTCCAGACATAGCCGGGGCTGATGCAATTGACGGTGATCCCGGAGGCCGCCACTTCAAGCGCCACCGTTTTGCTAAGCCCGGTGAGCCCGTGTTTCGCCGTGACATAGGCCGATTTGAACGGCGAAGCGACGAGCGAGTGCGCGGAAGCGGTGCTGATGATGCGGCCCCATTTGCGCTGCTTCATGCCGGGAACGGCGGCGCGAATGGCATGGAATGCTGCCGAGAGATTGATCGCGATGATCATGTCCCACTTTTCGATCGGGAATTCCTCGACGGGGGCCACGTGCTGGATACCGGCATTATTGACGAGTATATCGACCGCTCCAAAGCTTCGCTCGGCGGTTGCGATCATCTCGGCGATTTCATTGGGCTTCGTCATGTCGGCGGGCGAATAAAGCGCTTTGACTTTGCTTTCCGCCTCGATGCCGGCCCGTATCTTCTCAATCTCGGCCTTGTCGCCGAAGCCGTTGAGCATCACATTTGCGCCGGCGCCAGCAAGAGCGCGGGCAATGGCAAGCCCAATGCCTGACGTTGATCCGGTGACGACAGCGGTTTTTCCCTTGAGCATGAACATGACCTCGACAGCGGTGCTGGAGTAACGGGCGGACTTTATCTGGCGATAACCTGAGCATATTTTTGCTGCATCGCAACAAAAATATTCAAAGCCATCGGTTTCCGCGATGGACGTCACGGGGGTAGAATCAATCCGCTTGGGTCGATATCAACGAATAACTCTCGGGAGCGCCGGCCATTAAACGCAAGTCAGCAACCACGGTTTTTCCCGCCCCGGATCATGATCATGCGCGTTGTACCGGCGATGCGATGGTCTATGCGGAGGCGCTGTGCGCGGAACGATCGCAGCGTCTAACGCCGATCCGCCGGCGCGTGCTGGAAGTGCTTGCCGGCAGCCATAAGCCGCTCGGCGCTTATGAGATCATCGACGAACTTGCGGAAGGCAAAACCAAGCCGGCGCCAATCACGGTTTATCGCGCGCTCGACTTTTTGCTCGAAAACGGACTGATTCATCGCATCGAGAGCCGCAATGCTTTCATTGCCTGCATTCATCGGCATGATTTTGGAACGATGGCCGTGTTCCTGATTTGCGATCGCTGCGGCGCTGTGGGCGAGGCGGCGTCGGCGGCGGTTGCGTCTACATTGATGAATGCGGCAAACAGTGCGGGATTCACACCCAAAACGCCGGTAATTGAAATCAGCGGTGTTTGCTCGCATTGTCGCTCGCTCTGATCACGGATTTTCCATGAAGGTCATGATAAGGAGGTGGCGATGACCCCCTCCGCGCGACCGCTTGATGCTGCTGCCGCGGCTATTGTCGTGATGCTTTGCTTGACCTGGGGCTTCAACCAGGTCGCGGTCAAACTCACCATTCATGAAATTCCGCCACTTATTCAGGCGGCGATCCGTTCGGCCGGTGCGGCATTGATTGTCATGCTCTGGATCCGCGTGCGTGGCATCGTGCTCACCAAGCGCGACGGAACATTACTGCCGGGATTGATCGCCGGTTTATTGTTCACGCTTGAATTTCTTCTGATCTATCGCGGGCTTTTACTGACGACCGCGAGCCGTGCCGTGCTGTTTATTTATCTCGCGCCCGTCTTTGTTGCCTTGGGTGCGAGGTTCTTGCTGCCCGGCGAGCGGATGGGTGCCCTGCAATGGACCGGGCTTGCGCTTTCCTTTCTCGGGCTGGCGATCGCGTTTGGCGTTCCCTCAGGCGATGTCAGCGGGCAGACGATGATCGGCGATCTGATGATGATCGCGGCCGCAGGAGCCTGGGCCAGCACCACGCTGGTCATCAAGACAAGCGCGCTGGCGCGGACTTCGGCGGAAAAGACCATGCTTTATCAGCTGGTCGTGTCGGCTCCGCTGCTGGCGATTGCGGCATTGCTGTTTCATGAAGCGATGCCGCAGGCGCCGTCCACCCTGGCGATTGTCTTGCTTGCGTTTCAAACGATCTGGGTGGTCAGCGTCACATTTCTGATCTGGTTCGCCATGGTCGTGCGTTATTCGGCAAGCCGCCTATCGGCTTTTACCTTTCTCACGCCGCTGTTCGGGGTTCTGGCCGGCCATCTCGTGCTTGATGAGCCGATGACGCCGGCTTTCGCGGCAGCCGTGGCGCTGGTGGCCGGGGGGCTCATTCTCGTGAACCGGCCGGCCCGCTGAGGCCATGGGACGATTGGCCCGCGCGGCGGGGCCTCGGCCTATATCCATGATTTGTCACGATTTTTTTAGAGGACAGTGCTAGGTCCAGCCGGGTTTTGCGTCGGCGCACACTCTGGCCTATCTAGTAGGTGCGTTGTCCCGTCATGGCACCGCCAAGGAGTTCTTTTGATGCAGGAAACTGCCGCGCCGGCTCCCCGGCATCGTTCGGTTCCAGTTGATGTCGGTGGCGTGACCGTCGGCGGTACGGCACCCATTGTCGTCCAGTCGATGACGAACACCGACACCGCGGATGTGGACGGCACCGTTCGCCAGGTTGCCGCGCTCGCGCGCGCCGGTTCCGAAATCGTGCGTATCACAGTCGATCGCGACGAAGCGGCGGCTGCGGTTCCGCACATCAAGGAACGGCTGCTCAAAATGGGCGTCAATGTGCCCCTCGTCGGCGATTTCCATTACATCGGCCACAAATTGCTGGCCGATCATCCGGCAGCGGCGGAAGCGCTCGACAAGTATCGGATCAATCCGGGCAATGTCGGTTTCAAGGACAAGAAAGATCGCCAGTTCTCGGCGATCGTCGAGACCGCAATCAAATACGGCAAGCCGGTGCGCATCGGCGCCAATTGGGGTTCACTCGATCAGGAATTGCTGACGCGCCTGATGGACGAGAACGCGAAGTCGCCTCATCCGATCGATGCGCGTGCGGTGATGCGCGAAGCGATGGTGCAGTCGGCACTGCTGTCTGGGGCGCGCGCGGAAGAAATCGGATTGCCGCGCAATCGCATCATTCTGTCGGCCAAGGTGTCCGCGGTGCAGGATCTGATCGCGGTTTATCTCGAACTCGCCAAGCGCTCGGACTACGCAATCCATCTCGGCCTCACGGAAGCCGGTATGGGGTCGAAGGGCATTGTTTGCTCGGCCGCGGCGCTGAGCGTGCTGTTGCAGCAGGGCATCGGCGATACCATTCGCGTGTCGCTGACGCCGGAACCGAATGGCGACCGCACGCTGGAAGTCAAAGTTGCGCAGGAAATTCTGCAGACGATGGGATTCCGGACGTTCGTACCGCTGGTCGCCGCGTGTCCCGGATGCGGGCGCACGACCTCGACCACGTTCCAGGAACTTGCGGGCGACATCCAGAAATTCATTGTGGAATCGATGCCGGATTGGAAGAAGCGCTATCCCGGTGTTGAAACGCTCAACGTTGCGGTGATGGGTTGCATCGTCAACGGCCCCGGAGAATCGAAGCACGCCGATATCGGCATTTCGCTGCCGGGCACCGGCGAGCAGCCCACGGCGCCGGTCTTTGTTGATGGGAAAAAGGTGGCGACGCTCCGCGGTCCGACGCTATCCGCTGATTTTAAAGCGATGGTGATTGACTACATCGACCGGCGCTTTGGTGCGGGACGTACTGCGGCGGAGTAGACGCGTAATTCCGTTCTAAATCGCGCTCGCCGCAATGTTGACGGTAAGCGCAATCAACGCCGCATTGAAAAAGAACGACACCACGCCGTGAGCCGTGACCGTGCGGCGGATCGGCTTGCTGGCGATCGTGACGTCGGACACTTGTGACGTCATTCCGATTACGACCGAAAAATACAAGAAATCCCAGAAATCGGGTTCATCGTTGCCGGGAAATGCCAGACCGGCAACGTGGCCGCGACGCTCAACATAGAATTCGTGGGCATAGTGCAACGTGAACATCGTGTGGATGAATGCCCAGGATAGAACAATGGTCAGCATTGCGAGCGTGAGATGCAGAGGCGGCCGCCCGCCTGTTCCCGCCGCTGATGTTCCGAGGACCGCGATGATGGCCGCAAGGCTTGCAATGGCCGCCGCGACGGTCAGCCCAAGAATGGCGACCTGGCCTTCGTCTTGAGTGGCTGCATGCCGCCGGATTGTCGCTACATCCGATTGGGCCATCAGGTGCAGCGCAAGGATCAGATAAAGCCCGACGCCCATATCCCAGGCGGTCACAAGCCGTATCGCGGGGCGCCAATCCCATGGGAGAACAAGAAGGGCCGCTAATCCGACCAGCGCTGAAATAAACAGCCGGGGGCGCGCCTTGATAATGCGGATAAACTTGGGCAGGCGATGCGAATGTTTAGGAGCTGAAGTCATCGAAGATGTACCCTCTCCCGTGATGAACGACCGCGCAGCAATCACCCATTCTGCATCACTGCATGTGTCTTACCAAGACCACCGCTGTCCGCACTTAAACCGATCAATCAGGTGCGCCGCTCGGCCACGAACCGCGCCGCGGCCTTCAGCACATCGGCATTCGCGCCGAAAGGCGCGAGCGCATTCTCGGCCTCGCTGACCAGAACCTTCAGTCGTGCCTTTGCCTGATCGGTCCCGAGCACGCTGACAAGTGTTGCTTTGCCTGCCGCGGCATCCTTGCCGGTTTGTTTGCCAAGCGTTGCCGCATCGCTTTCAATGTCGAGCAGATCATCGGCAATTTGAAAGGCTTGGCCGAGCACGGCGCCATAGCGTTCCAATGCTTCGCGCTTTGTCGCATCGGCTTCGCCGAGCAGCGCTCCGGCAAGACAGGCATAGCGCAACAGCGCACCGGTTTTCATCGCCTGCAAGGTTGCGATTTCTTGTTCAGGCAATGCAAGGGGGCGACCGTCGGCAAACCGGCCTTCCGCAGCCAGATCGAGAATCTGTCCGCCCGCCATTCCGCCGAGCCCCGAAGCGCGCGCCATTGCAGAGACCAAGGCAACGCGTACGGCGGGGCTGGAATGCGTTTCGGGTCTTGCCAGAATATCGAATGCGATGGTGAGCAAACTATCGCCGGCCAGGATCGCGGTTGCGTCATCGAAGGCCTTGTGAACCGTCGGCTGGCCGCGGCGCAGGGCATCGTTATCCATTGCCGGCAAGTCGTCATGCACCAACGAATAGCCGTGGATGCACTCGAGTGCGGCGCCTGCCATCAAGGCATTGCTGCGGGGGACACCGAACAAGGCCGCGGTTTCGACGATTAGAAACGGCCGGAAGCGTTTACCGCCGCCGAGGCTGGCGTAACGCATTGCTTTGAGCAGCCGTTCCGGTCGCGCTATTTCGCCGGGCAACGGGCTCGCCGCGAGCAGGCTATCCAGCAATGCTTCGGTTTCATCGGCAACCGCGTCGAGCCGCGCCGTAAAGGACATATTGTTTGTTGCTTGGGTCATCTGCCACGTCACTGTGCCGAACTTGTGGGGCCGGCATGCCCGACTAAAGAGGCCTACGTCAAGCGCACCTTACGGGAATTTACCGCTCGCGTGACTTGTTATTGGCATGGTTAATTCAGACAAGGCGCGCGGGATTCGCGTGATCCGGGGCCCAATGAATCCGGGTTCTGATGAGAGTGTGGCCGCATGGTTTACCAGCGTCGGGAGGACAGAGACTCCGGTCATGGGCGGTCCCATGGTTGGTCCGGATTTCGTGTTCTGCGGTGGGTTGCTTTTGCGCTGGCTGTGCTGCTGCTCCTGCCATACGCGATGACGCTGCTCTATGTCTGGGTCCGGCCGCTCTCGGTCCCCATGCTCGCCCGCTATGTCACCGGCAAACGGGTCGAGCGGACCTGGGTTGCGCTTGAAGCCTTCAGCCCGGCGCTGCCACGCACCGTTATCGCTGCCGAGGATGCGCGGTTTTGCTCTCATGCAGGTGTGGACCTTCGGGAAATCCGCGAAGCCATTGCAGATGCGGAGGACGGGGGCCCGCTGCGCGGTGGCTCGACCATCACCCAGCAGACCGCGAAAAACCTGTTTCTGTGGCAGGGGCGCAGCTATGTGCGAAAGGCGCTGGAGCTTCCGCTGTCGTTATGGATCGATCTTGTGTTGCCTAAACGCCGGATTATGGAGATTTACCTCAACGTCGCGGAATGGGGGCCGAATGGTGAATTCGGAGCCGAAGCTGGGGCTCGCCGGGCGTTTGCCAAGTCCGCCCGGGACCTGTCGCTACGGGAGGCAAGCCTGATGGCGGCGGTACTCCCTAATCCGGCTAAGCGCAGTGCCCAGCGGCCGGGGCCCGAAGTTGGACGGCTTGCAGGGATCTATCAGGCCCGGGCATTAAGAGCCGGCGGGGCCGATTCCTGTGTAAGGCGCTAACCTTGTTGGGTTTTTGGGGCCCAAGAGGCAAATCGCGGCCGGAGCATGCACAGAACTCTGGCGTTCTATGGGCTGATCCTTTATAAGCCCGCTTTCCCATCGGTTTAGATCGCCAGGCTGCCGAGCGCGCCAGGGCGCGACTTGAGGAGACGAGGTCATGGCTGTTCCGAAACGAAAAACGTCACCGTCACGGCGCGGCATGCGCCGCTCGGCCGACGCACTGAAGAAGCCGACATATATCGAGGACAAGGATTCGGGCGAGCTGCGCCGTCCGCATCATATTGACCTCAAAACCGGCATGTACAGAGGCCGGCAGGTGCTCAAGCCCAAATCGGACATCTAAGTCGGAAGTCCAGCCGGGCGTCTTCTAACGTTGCTGCGTCCTGTTCAGCGCGTGCTACGGTCATGATCTGGAGAGGCAGGTCTTCCCCGTGTTCCTCATCGGCTTTCCGCTGCTGATCATTCCGCTCGCGATCTACAACATGATCGCGTTTCTCACGCCGGGCGTGCTGTGGACCGACAAGGTGATCACGGCGCGCTTGGTTTCAGGCGCTGAATGGACGATGACCTTCGGCGATGCGTTGCTGACACTGGCATTGTTGCTGCTGCTGATCGAAATCTTCAAAGCGGCGCGGGCGGGTGCCAAATCGCTGGTCGATCATTTCCTTTCTCTTCTGGTTTTTATGCTCGCCGCGGCCGAGTTCGTGATGGTATCGCAAGCGGCATCGTCGACCTTCCTTATGCTTTGCCTGGTTTGCCTCGTCGATGCGCTGGGTGGATTTTCACTGGGGCGGCGGAAAAAGCTGCACGCCATCTCTGACGACATTCCAGACGGTGAGAAGGCTCAACCCTGATATGCGCCTCTGAGCACTTCACTGCTGGCGGCTCTGCTGACAATTTCCTTCGTCTCTGTTCTCGTGTTTTTGCATCTGATCCGGTCGCGGCTTCGCGGCTTTTGGCCAGCGTCCAGCTTCTGAAGTTCGCAATGACTTCTTTGGTTGTGACATTCGACATGGGGTAGTTTTTGATGTCTCGCGATTTTCATCTGCCGGGTCGCTCGCCCGTCATGGCTTGTGAAGGCATGGCAGCGACCTCACATCCGTTGGCAACCTCTGCTGCTGTAGAAGTGCTGAAAGCGGGCGGTACTGCCGCCGACGCAGCCATA
>DATAIA010000755.1:0-12205 GCA_036262895.1 Xanthobacteraceae bacterium | reverse complement strand
CAGTGATCGCCGCACCTCCGATGAACGTCGTGCTCACGGAGAAGGCGCTGCTGACGAATGCTGTCAGCGAAAGATTGCCGCCCGCGAGGTGCGAGAGCAGCATTTTGCCGAACTCGGACTTCTGCATGCTCGTGGTGATGTCGTTGATTGCCGTATCGGCGCGGCTCACCACATCCTGCAGTTCGGATCCTATCTGCGTGCCGAAAAGATATCCGGCTCCGCCGAATGCGCCAAAGATGATCAGCCCGGAAATAGCCAAAGCTAGCGCACGCGGCAGCTTGCACCAGCGCGTGAACGGCTCCGACACCAGCTGGAGCAGCACGCATATCAAGATAGAACCTACGAGGACCAGTACGACCTCGAAAAGAAGCCAGATCAGAAGCGGGACAATCACGACGATCGCAACGATTATCGTCCGCTTGAAGAATTCGAAGGTGGTCATCCTCATTTGCCAGGGTGCCGTGACCAGAGCGCTGATTCCGCCATCGCAGCGCTTCTGGAGCATTTGGCTGATCAGCCAACGAAGGCCAGCAGACGCTTGTTCCCCGGCAGACCGCAGCGCCCCGAAACTGCCCGGTCGAAACGTCTTGCGGCCCCCGCACCTGTGCCCACGCCCTAAATAGCCCGGGACTTAGGGAACCAGCATTCCAACGGAAATTTATCGTGAGGGTTGGGTTTTCGGT
The DNA here is from genome assembly GCA_036262895.1 of Xanthobacteraceae bacterium. GTDB lineage: Bacteria > Pseudomonadota > Alphaproteobacteria > Rhizobiales > Xanthobacteraceae > AP-16. The sequence goes on along the minus strand of DATAIA010000755.1, from coordinate 11,522 downwards.
ATGTCGATGGAACTCAATGTTTCCCGTGCGCGGGCGCGACAGAGCGTTCCCGGTCCGCATTTGCCATGAGCAAGGTCCCGAGCACGCGTTCCGAGCAGGCGATTAGCCGCGATCACGAGCATGTCGACAAAATTTCGACGACGACGACGCTGTTCGTGTTGGCCGCCATCGCACTGCTCCTTTATGCGATACGCCTGGTTCTATTGCCATTCGTGCTATCTGGACTCCTGGCCTACATCTGCACGCCGTTCATCGAGTGGTTGACGGCACGGAGCAGAATACCGAGGGGTTTGGTCGCGATCGGCGTTTTCTTGATTCTGGTGCTGATCGGCGCCAGCATAGTTTATGCCGGTGTTCCCCCGCTGATCTTAGAAGTAAAGCGCTTCCTGACGGACCTTGATCCCATGATTGGCGGGATTGTTCGGGGCGCCATCGGCAGCGAGCCGGTCAAGCTGTTTGGCCAGCAAATGGATGCCGCTCAGATTGCTCAAGCGGCAGCAGCCGGATTCCGTAACTGGATCGAAGACGTCAGCGTTCTCACATTCATGGGAGGCGTAGCAATAGGCAGCGCCTTCGGCTCATTCCTCACGCTGATCTTGCTGTTTTACTTCCTCGTCGGTGGACCACGAATCGCCGAGGGCCTGTTCTGGCTCGTGCCCCCCAGGCAACGGCCATTGATCCACGACGACATCTGGCCACAGCTCGATCCCGTCTTGAGGCGGTATTTCGTCGGGGTCATCGCGGTGGTGATCTTTGCCGCAGTTGCGTCTTACATCGGTCTCGGCATCTTCCTGGAGCTTCCGCACGCTCCGTTCCTGGCACTGCTAACGGGCCTGCTGGAAGCAATCCCGGTGGTTGGTCCGACCACTGCGGCCGCGATTGCTGGTATCGTCGCGCTTCAGCATGCCACCGGGTTCGGGCTCATTATCGGCTATGCCCTCTATCTTGCTGTCCTGCGGCTCTCGATCGACCAACTATTCGGCCCCCTGGTGCTCGGCACTGCCGCCCGGGTGCATCCCGTGCTGATTATCTTTTGCTTTCTCTCGGGGGGCATTTTGTTTGGCATCGTCGGCGTGATCATGGCCGTTCCCGTTGCCCTGATCGTCAAGATCACCTTGGGGACGCTGTACGATGAACGTCAGGGGCCGAAAGACGTCGCCAAACGAAAGCTGGCGAGATGATTACGCTGCGTCAGCGAATGCTCAACTATGTGAGTTCACGCTTTGCGAATGATCCGCCGCCGCTACGGCTGATCTTCTGGGACGGCGAGCGCTTCGATTTTGCCGCTGACCCCCGCGTCGCCATCTCACTGCATTCCCGCGATCTGGTGAAAATGCTGCTGCGCGGGGATTTCGCCGGTTTGGGCGATGCGTATGCCGCGGGCCTGATTACCGTGGAAGGGCGTGTCGAAGATGTGCTGCGGGTCGGCATTTCGCTGGCTGAACGGCTGGGAAAGCATCCTCTGCTTAGTCACTTCACTCGGTTGAGCCGCTTCATTCCGCGTCCGCACTCCCGTCGCAAGGATGCGAAGGACGTCAGCTTTCATTACGACGTCTCAAATGATTTTTACCGTCTCTGGCTCGACCGACAGATGATCTATTCGTGCGCGTACTTCCGCACAGGCGCCGAAGACATCGACACCGCGCAATCTGACAAGCTGGATCATATTTGCCGTAAGCTGCTGTTGAAACCCGGCGACCGGATGCTCGATCTCGGGTGCGGCTGGGGCGGATTGCTGTGCCGGGCGGTGAAGCATTACGACGTAACTGGCGTCGGGATCACCCTTAGTAAGCGCCAGTATGACTACGCACGCGAACGCGTCGCCGCCGAAGGGCTCGCCAGCAAGCTCGACATTCGCATGCAGGATTACCGGGACCTCATCGACTCAGAACCATTCGACAAGATCGTTTCCGTTGGCATGTATGAACACGTCGGCCTGGCCAATCTGCCGACCTACTTCGGTACAGTGAACCGGCTGCTGCATCCTGGAGGTGCGTTCCTGAATCATGGGATCGTATCCACCGACCCTCATGGCCGGGCGCGAGGACCCGCGGGAGGGGAATTCATCGACCGCCATGTGTTCCCCGGTGGCGCTGTGCCACACCTCTCCCGCGTACTTGTCGAACTGTCTCGGGCCAATCTGGAATTCGCCGACGCGGAGGACTTGCGCCCTCACTATGCCCGAACCCTGATGCTGTGGGCACGCCGGCTGGAACGCAACCGCACCGATGCCATTCGTGCCGCCGGCGCGGATCGGTATCGCATCTGGCTGATGTACCTGGCGGGAATGGCCCACGCATTCGATCGCGGCTGGCTTTCGATTGTCCAGGTGCTGGCATTCAAGCCAACTGAGCAAGGCAACGTCCTTCGCCCCTGGACGCGCGATTACCAATATCAAATGACCGATGCCGGAGCGGCTGCGAGACCACCGGTGTCAGGGGGATTGGAGTGGGACCCCTGACGAACTTCACCGCGACGTCATCACGCCGCCCCGCAGTGTTTTCTAAGCTTCCTTTTAAGTCCGCAACCGGACGAAACTTTCGCGGCCGATGCGGGTTTTTCGCATTAGGCAAGTTTCAATGACTGCTCGCACCCCGAGTACATTTGTCCAATCCAATCGATTGGGTCGGGATCATCCCTGGCTCGGAGCTATCATCGAGCGCATCGACACGCGACTGCGTGCTCGAGAAGGCGTCTACGAATATAGCGCCTCCGCCGACTGCATTTTCCGAGTGCAGATCGCTGATAGCCGCGAAGCCATTAAGTTATCGGATGGAACGCAGGTGAGACCCGGAGACCGGATCATAAACCTGCATCTGTGGAACGAGCAGCTTCCGATTGTACCAAAGAATGGCGCGACGCTCGCCTGGGCGCGGCGCATGAACCGGGCTCTGGAATTCTCGTTGCGGGAATTGGCGCTGTATTTGGCAGCACGCCCCAATCTGACTTCCGTAGTGGCACTTCGCGCAAACGTGACTTTCGGCTCAGCCGAACAGACCCAACAGATCACGCGGATCGCTGCGCGCTATGGGTTTGACGGGGCGGGACCCGCGGAGCCAAGGACGATGGCTGAGCGTCTGCATCGCTGCGGCGAAAATGTCCTCATCTCCTTGATGGTGATCGCCCGCAATACAGCAGCGTTCCGTCTCAAGAGCCTTCGTCGAAACCGCACCCCCGTCTACATGTCCCGACAAAGGTTGGAGAGCCGCTTTGGCAATTATGCAGACGCACCGCCGCGTCGGCGTGAAGCAGAATCCGTGGGTCGGGTGCAGTCATGATGCGCGCCCTGTTCCTGCAGTCTCCGGCGTATGACGGCTTCGATGGCGGAGCGGGCTCACGTTATCAGGCACGCCGTGAAATACGTTCGTTTTGGTATCCGACCTGGCTGGCACAGGCTGCCGCCATGGTGCCGGGCAGCAGGCTAATCGATGCGGAGCCGCACCGAATTGATTTGCCCGCAGTGACGCGCAACGCACGCGATTATGATCTCGCGGTGCTCCATACCTCGACGCCCTCGTTCGGGTCCGATCTGCGGGCGGCCAAGGCACTTAAGCAGGCCAATCCCACGCTCAAGATAGGCATGGTGGGAGCGAAGGTCGCGGTCGAGCCGCTCGCCAGCCTGGAGGCGTCAATCGATATCGATTTCGTCGCCGGCAATGAATTTGAGTTTACAATCCGGGAGGTCGCTGAAGGGCGTGACTGGAGTGAGATCCGCGGGCTGTCCTTTCGCGACCGGCGTGGGCACATCCAGCACAATGCACCACGTGAAATTCTCGAAGACATGGACCGTCTACCGTTTGTAACGCCCGTCTACAAGCGAGACCTGACAATCGAAAACTACTTCATTGGCTATTTGCAGCATCCGTATGTCTCACTTTACACCGGGCGTGGTTGCAAATCACGCTGCACCTTTTGCCTGTGGCCGCAAACGGTCGGCGGGCACCGCTACCGTACGCGCAGCGTCGGCAATGTGATCGAGGAAATCTCCTGGGCACGACGGGCATTTCCGCAAGTGAAGGAATTCTTCTTCGACGACGACACCTTCACTGACGACCGTCCGCGCGCTGAAGCAATCGCCATCGAGCTTGGACGACTTGGCATCACGTGGTCATGCAACGCCAAGGCCAATGTGCCACCCGAGACCCTCAAGATCATGCGCGACAACGGACTTCGTCTGCTGCTGGTCGGTTACGAATCCGGTAATCAGCAAATCCTGAACAACATCAAAAAGGGCATGCGTATCGACGTTGCTCGTGAATTTACAAAGAACTGCCATGAGTTCGGAATCACGATCCACGGCACTTTCATTATGGGCCTGCCCGGCGAATCAAGGGAGACGATCGAGGAGACGATCCGCTTTGCGACGGAAATCAATCCGCACACAGTTCAGGTCTCGATCGCGGCGCCCTATCCAGGCACGTTCCTTCATCGGCAGGCTCTGGAAAACAACTGGCTCGATCGCGATGCTGCAGAACTCGTGGATGAGCGCGGCATACAGATCGCTCCATTGCACTATTCACACCTCAGCCATCAAGAGATATTTCACTCGGTCGAGGCTTTTTACAGTCGTTTCTATTTCCGCGCGCCGAAGATCGCAGCTATCGTTTCGGAGATGGTGTGCAGTCCGGAAATGATGCTGCGTCGCCTGCGCGAAGGCGTCGAATTTTTTAGATTCCTGCGGCAACATCGCGCCAGTCCGCTCTGAAACGTGACTTTTCGCTTATGCGCGCGTGTTAGCTCTAGTTCTCATCCTCGATCGTCCCATCGTGCAAAATGCGGTACGCACTGCCACGCCAGGCGACCACAGCTCCGAAGAAGCTGGAGACGAAAACCGCAAATGAAATCGCGTCATGAACAGCCACCAGCCAAAGGCGTTGCGGCTCGAGTTTGAAGGCCCGCTCAACGCTTGAGGTAAGCACCGCGCGGCTCGCAAAAGCGACGGCGATGAGCGAGAATGGATGAGAGGTTCCGATAATCGCAGCCATTAGTGACAGCATCAGGGGATGCATGAAGAGAATGCCAATGTAGCCGACCGGATCGATCGACCGAATTGTCCTGGATGAGCGCATGTGGCGCTCCCAGAACTCCTGGAAGCTATGCTCGAAGCAGACATGGCCGACAGCAAAGTGCGGGATGACCACATCCAATCCAGTCGAGCGGACCGCCCTCCCGATCGCGTAGTCATCCGCTAGCTCATCCAAAAACGGCTTCAATCCGCCGATGCGCTTGAGAGTGGATTTGTGCATCGCAATGGCGGACCCAAAACACGGCTTCGTCGCTCCAAACGTAAGCGCCACGATCACGTTCGGGAGGAATTGGGAGTTGATGTTCAACGCGGAGGCCCTCGCCCAGATGTCGCCGATCGCGACCCCGTAATAGGCGCAACTTACTGCCCCTGCCCTGGAATGCTCTAGCTCCGCCACGATGCGGCTAACGAACTGCTTATCCACCAGGATGTCGCTGTCAGACAAGACGATCAATTCGTGATGCGCCTTTGGCTCCATATTGACCAGGTTCGATATCTTACGATTGGTGCCACGGGTTCGCTCATCGACAACGAGATCGATCCGAGTCTCCGGGTGCCGCCTAGCCAGCAGCCGAACCAAATCGATAGCCGTGTCCGTTGTTGCTTGCGTTCCGCAAATCAGTTGCAGCTTCTTCGGATAATCTTGGGTGCACAAGCACGCAAGTCGGTTGAACAGGCCGGGTTCACTGCCGTGTAACGGCTTTAATACCGTGACCGAGGGCAGCATGGATGAGCGCGATCTTGAGGGCCGCTCGAAGCGCATCACCAGGATCGCTGCGAAGAGGTTATAAATTATTCCGAGCGTCGCGCCGGCGGCGCAGAGCTCACTCAAAGCGCGAGCGGTTTCGTTAAGCGTGAGCATGATGGTCAAAACGTTCTGGTGAAATCGGCGCCAATGTTGCGCAGCCTTTCGGGCGCAGGAGGCATCCCAATGTTTGGGGTACGGTGAATCCAGAATGCCAGACGGAGTGGGTCGTTCCCGGAGACCGGAGCGGCGAGACCTTTGTACGATCCGCATTAACCTATGTTAGGGCCGGCCTCAGTTAAATCCATGGGCAAACGTCTGGATTCCTAAGCTGGGCAGCTTACGCGCGGAGAAGTCAGGGATAGGTCCGCCCCTTCCAGACAATCCGCCGGCGGCGGCGCCGCCGCAGGCTTTCAATCGCGATGCACGCCCCGATAGAATATCCAAACGGAAAGAGCAGGCCGTACCAGAACGGGATCTGGAAATACAACGAGCCGGCTACGTGAAAACCAAACGCAGCAAGCGAGCCCATAAGCGCGGGGATCAGCGCAATGCAGCTTCCTGGGATGCCACGGGCGCAGGAAGCTGCATCCAGCGCGGGAATCAGCACGCACGCCCAGGAGAGCGCGAATGCGATCGCAGCGGTGATCAGGGTTGCTCTTTCACCCCCAAGCATGTCGACGAGGTTTTTGGAAATGCCGGTCCACAAGCTCCTCCAGCCGGTGTACATCCTCGCCGACAGCAGAAATTTGCCATCCTGAAGGATGACGCGGCCTCCTGCCCTTTTGATCAACAGTGCCAACTGGACATCTTCGCAAATTGCGTCGCGAACCGCTGCGTGCCCTCCGACCGACTCATAAACTCGCTTGCGTACCAGCATGAATTGGCCGGTTGCGGTGACCATATCGCTGCCTTGGGACTGAACCAGCGCCAGGTTCTGGCAAAACCCCATCAAATAAAGTCCGCAGGGAATGACGAGCCGCTCCGCGACGCTTCCTAGGCGCAGACGCGGTGTAAGCGATAATAGATCGAGCTGCTGAGAGACCGCGACATGCATGGCGCTGGCCAGCAATTCCGGTTCGGCTTCAACATCAGCGTCGATAAAGCATAGCCATTCGTCTTCCGTTCGGGAGATACTGGATCCGATCCAGCACGCATGCGACTTGCCGACCCAGTGAGGCGGCAATGCCGGACTCTGGACGACCTTTGCTAGCGACGACCGGCCGGCGATCGAAGACGCGACTGCATACGTTGAATCGGTCGAATGATCGTCGACCGCTATGATAGTCAAATGCTCTTTGGGGTAATTCTGGTCCAGCAACGCACCAATGCACGGTCCGATATTGAGCTGTTCGTTTCGGGCAGGAACGATGATCGTAACGCGCGGTACGTTCGAAGAAGGGGAGCTTACCGGCTCGACAATCGGAAGCTGGTTGCGCTGGGCGGCGGCACGGAAGATCAACCAAAATACGACAGCCAGCAAACCAACCGATAACGCCAGTTCCATTGTCCACCGGCACGATACGTCGCCTCATCAATCGACGACTTTCGGATAGGTTCCGCCCAGCCGGGGCGGCGCAGGCTGCAATCGGACAACGCTCATCCGTCTTCGACCACTCGGTGTCGGTGACTACCATTTGCGCCCCTAGCAGGAGCGACGAGTTGCATGGGACCTGCCCTGTGCCGGATCGGCGTTTCCGATCGAACATGGCCGATGCTCCACCGCCTCCGGGTCGCCATCCAATACCTCAAATACGGTGCCCTTCCCGTTTCGCCGGAAACGGACATTGAACGTTCGGCGCCCCAGCCGCAGATCGATCAAGGTCACGTCCGGCAGCCAGTCGGGCAATGCCGGATCGACATATAATTTACCTGCGGGTGCATCCTGCTGCAGGCCCAGCATGGCCTGTAAAAGCATGAAGGGCGCTCCCGCTGCCCAAGCCTGAGGCACATTGGCACCAAGATACTGTACCGGGAAGCTCGTCGGATCACGCTGCAAGCCGGCATATAGCTCGGGCAATTGGTCGAGCAAGAAGTAACTTGCCGCTGTAATGATGCCGCGCGCCACGACCGCAGCTTCCGCGGCAAAGCCGTAGCGCCGCATGCCCCAAGCAATCAGCGAATTGTCGTGCGGCCACACCGCGCCGGTTTGATAGTTGTATGGATTAAACGAGCGATGATGCGCCGATAAGGTGCGAATGCCCCAACCGCTCCACATGTCCTTCTGCATCAGCCTCCTCACTACGGCGCCCGCTCGCTCCGGAGCGATGATCCCGGACCACAGGCATTGGCCTACATTCGACGCAACCGATAATACCTTCTTTTTTTCGCCGTCCAGTGCGTAGGCATAGAAACTCGAATCCTCATCCCAGAATTCATCGTTGAACCGCCTGAAAAGCGAGGCGGCTTTCTTGCGCAGGCTATTCGCCCGACGCGAGTTTTCCAGTTCGTCGTAAACCTCGGCCATCCGTAGCCAGGCGTCATAGACGTATCCTTGCAGCTCGCACAGCGCCTTCGGTCCCTGCACAAGGCTCCCGTCGGGATACATCACGGCACCACCTGAATCCTTCCAGCCCATGTTCTCATAACCGACCGGAGAGCGCGTCTGGTATTCCTGAAATCCGTCGCCGTCACGATCGCCGTAATTGTCGATCCAGGCGAGGCAGGCTTCCGCCGTCGGCAAATGCCGCTCGAGCAGCGAGCGGTCGCCACAGGCGCGCCAGGCGGCATGAAGCGCGATCAACCAGAGCGGCGTCGCATCCGCAGTGCCGTAATACGGCGTATGGGGAATCAAATGGAAATATGCGAGTTCGCCGTAGCGAAGCTCATGGAGTATCTTGCCAGGCTCGGCGTCGCGATAGTCATCACGTTTCTTGGCCTGATACTTGGCCAGCACTTCCAAGGTGCCGGTAGCGAATTCCGGATGAACTATCATCGTTTGAAGCGATGCGATCAGCGTATCACGGCCAAATAACGCCACGTACCACGGCAGGCCTGCTGCCGGGACGAATACCCTGTGATCGGTGCCCTTCAGCGGCAGCCGCAAGGCGGCCATGTCCTGAACGCTTTGATTAAAGCATCGACGGAATTCCTCATTGCTGGTTTCGACCTTCAGAACCGCTTGACGCCATTCGTCGACTAGCCCGGCGTGATGCGAATTTCTCGTCTGATGGCTGCAGTTCCGCGGCGCGCGAATCCATTCCTTTCCGTCTACCAGATCGTAACGCAGACACCGCCGCCACACTTCTCCGCCTTTGAGCGCAATTTCAAAGATGAGCCGCCCATTGGCGTGAGATACAGAAATTTCCTTTTCTCCGCCGCAGCGGACAATCAATTCACGGCGGAAGTTCTCGTTGTGATACGCAATGCGGAGTATCTGATGCTTCTCCGACCAGGACGAAGAGATTTGCCCGCGCCTGACCGCACGGCCGACCTTTACTTCAAAGATGTCGGCGAAGTCCGCGCGAATTGCAATTTCCAGGTTGAAGCGCACCGGCGTCGGATTGTGATTGCTGATTTCGAGGTCCTCGTGCAGCCCGCCATCGACCTGGCGAGCAATCATTAAGCCCAGCGTATGCGGCTCGATCGGGCCGTCCTGGCTGGCAAACCCACAGTTGGTTTGAAACATGCGCGCAAGGTGGGGAGCCACTGTACCGCCGTTCAATAACTCCCACGGCACACCATTGGCGTAGATCGCCCAGGCGCTGATGAGCCTGGTATCGCGAAAATATAAGCCACCCTTGCTGGGCGTCTTCACTTGCCCATCAGGATCGGTAAGCAACACGGTCTGCCCCTGATGGATGGCGATCTCCGCCGGGCCAACCCGAACCTTGAAAGTCATTTGAGCAAATCTTCGGATACGATGGACGAGCTTCTCTTCATCAGCTCGCGGCGGAATGCCAACGAGCATTAATCGGCGTATTGCACGGGTTTCGTTTCAGGCATGCGGTACCAGAGGAGCGCCGTCGCGAGCACCGCCACGGCAGCCAAACTCAAAAATGTCGTGGTTGCGTTGGATCGCTGCCAGAGTAGCCCGCTCAGCGCCGTGCTGACCGAAGCTGCAACACCTGTAATCATACTGACCGTGCCGCGGGCCAGATTGAACCGACCCGTGCCCGCCGTGAGGTCCGTGATAATCACGATCGTGAGCACGCTGATTATAGCGCCGCTCAGGCCGTCCAAAATCTGCACCGCGGTGAGCAAGTATGAATTGCTGATGAAGGAGAAGATGGCGCCGCGGATGATCTCGAGGCCAAACCCGACCACCAGCAACGGCTTGCGCCCCCACAGCTCCGAGCAATATCCAACCCATGGCGAGCAAAACGCAACGACCAATTGAGGGGCGGCGATCAATCCGGATAGCAACAGCGAATCGAATTCCAATCTGGATTGACCTAGTCGTTCGCTGACGAGAGGCAGCATCGAGGCGTCGGACAATTGAAACAGAGCAAGGCAACTGGCAAACCAAAGCAGGTCGGAATTCTTCCGAAGTTCCATCATGCTTTTGACCGTGGGACCCTTCTCGCCCCTACCTGCATTTCGCGCGCGATTGTAGTCGATCTCATCTCCGCGGATGCGCCCGAGCCCAATCAATGCTGGAATCACAAGCGCCGCAGCCATCAGAAAGATCGCCTTCGATGTGAAGTACTTTCCGAGCGCTCCCATCGCGACGGCCGTCAGCGCGTTACCCGCCGCGTCGTATCGATGATTGCGTCCAACGCGCAACGACATCATTTTCCGACCCACGAGCCCGAGGCTTATCGCGGCGATGGCCGGCCCCAAGATGCCGGCGGTGAGGCCGTGAAGCGCCTCCGCGATCAGCACGAACGAGAAAGTCGGGTACAGCGCAAGAATTAGCGCAGCAATGCCGATCATCAGCAGTCCGGCTGCCGCCAATCCTCGCTTGGAACGGATAGAATCCGCCAGCGCTCCGGCCGGTATGACGCCGAGAACACCTGAAATTCGACCGATCGTAAGCGCAAAGCCCACACTTTCCTGCGACCACTGCAGTTCCGCGAGGTAAAGCGACACGAACGCACCAAATCCGGTTTGAACGTCCGCAGTGAAGAAGTTCATCCAATCGAGCCCCTGCCGGCTCTGTGATGAGCCCGCGTGCTCCAGCGATTGTTTCTGCCGCCGATGTCGCGAAAATGTTTGGGTGAATTGGAGAGACATTTCGCTCGCCAGTGCATCGGCGATAATGGTCACTTCGGATAAACACAGAAGTTTCAGAATGTTCCGCTGTCGCCCACCTCACCGGGTAGGAATGACATTGCAGTTCGTTCGTCCCGACATCAGACAATCCTGCATTTTGCTGGTGGCCGACAGTTCGTGAGCCAGCCACAGTCCCACGATCAGCAGAACCACTGCGATCGCCAGGCCGGCGATTGCGCCTCGCCGGTTTCCTCCGTGGTCGGGATCAGTCATGGGTGCAGGTTGCGGAAAGGTCATCGGCCGGCGGCCGATTTTACCATTCACCCGCGCCAAACTAACCAGAGGTTCACTCTGTTCCTCTGTTTTTTATGGCTTCCCGCCGCGCGCGCATGTACACCCCTCCCGATTCAAGCCGGGCAACGTGGCCCTGCGCTGGCGATCCGGCGGCAGCCGTTCGGCTCACACAAACCAGAAAGCGACAAGGCCCCCTTCATGAGCGGATTCAAGGAACCTGGCTTTGCGGACCGGCAAAAAGCGGCCCAGCAGGCAAGGCAAAACATTCTGGAGAAGTTTCGTAGCCAGCCGGGTCCGGACGAC
>DATAIA010000754.1:0-2476 GCA_036262895.1 Xanthobacteraceae bacterium | reverse complement strand
AGCGTCATGACCGTGGAATTGCCGGTGAAACCGCGCGTGTTGAACGACAGACTGCCGTTGCCCGGCGCGGGTGAGGCGGTGAACCCGGTCGCGTTCTGCGTGACCGCATCGATCACATTTGTCTGGCCGCGCTCGGCAATGGTTTCGGCAGTGATGACATCGACGCTTGCCGGCGTCTGCAGCCGGGTCAGGTTGAGGCGGCTGCCAGTGGATGCGGGAGCATTGAGGTTAAGCGTTGGGGCCGCAGCAACGGCCGCCGGCGTTGGCGCAACCGGCACCGGCTTCGCCGCTGCATTACGTTGTTGCCGCGATCGCGACGCGCGCGCGGCGCGGCCTGCATTCGCGCGGCGCTTGCTGACGGAGGTCGGCGTAGGACTGGTGACGACGACCGGATCGAGTGCCTGATTGGGTTTTGGCGTAGCTTGCGACCACGCTTCGGCAGACCAGACAAGTGACGACAGGGCAACAGAACTCAACAGGAGCTTCTGCCCCCGAAACGGACCAATGGCGGAAATCATGTTTGCGACTCGCGGTTAACGTGGCACGTCACCGCGAACGAAGTCGCTCCATGCTCGCAACGAACATGGCTCGGCTACCACCAGGACACCCCGCCCAATGTGCTCGCGTGTGACCACGACGAACGGCAGGTCTCCTGGCTCGCGGGTCGTCGCCTGTGCCGCCTTCCCGGGAAAATAACCCAGTGGCATTCGGCAAAGGCTCGCCGCTTACAGTTGCGGGGGCAGCCGCGGAATCGGACGTTGGAATTCGTCCTCACCGCATTCCCTTTTGATCCCCAAGGGGAACCGTCGCCTTCACGTTATGTTGAAAGCGCGAGAACTGTCAACGGCGACACCACGCGCTCAAAGTCCTGGTCGACGATGTGCGATCAGTGTCGGGCTAACGAAGCCGCATAAGACTATCCGATCGGATCGGCGGCCGGCTGATCCATCAGCACGGCCAGAAGCGCTTCGCGTGAATACGGCTTGGCCAGTCGCGGCACTTTTACATAGGCCGCCGGAAATCGTTTGTCGCCGCTATAGCCGGTGACGAACGCGAAACGGACATTCAACTCCCGCAGCCGGCTGGCGACAGCAAAGCTGTTTTCATCGAACAGACCGACATCCAGCAGGGCGAAATCCGGCGCGCGCCTTGCGATCAGGACAAGGGCCTGATCGACGGTCGCTGCCGTCCGGACAGTGGCAACGCCCAGCCCGAGAAGCGTCTCTTCGAAATCGAGCGCGATGATCATGTCGTCTTCGACGATCAAGACATCGCTGGGCATGGCAGCAGGCACTGCCGCCGGACCGCGGGGGCCGATGGAATCCATGGTTCTCGTCCAAATCGCTGTTAGCTGAAATTCCACCGGCCACCGGACGAGATGTGCTTGCCCCCTCGCCCAGTTCCCGATGGAACCCACCACACCGCCCGCACGTTGTCTGTGCACTTCTGAACATAACTGTACCCGCGCTTCGGTTATGTTCGGGTCCAGGAAGGAGCGCCATGGCCCCACAGCAGCAAAGGCAGGATCGCCCGTTCAACAACCTTTTGGCCCGTCTCAGCGAGGCAGACTTCGGGCTGATCGAGCCTTATCTCGATCCCGGCGACGGCAACACGGACGATCTGCTCTACAACCCCGGCGACGACGTCGAGACGGTTCATTTTCCATGCGGACCGAGCCTCGCCTCCTATCTGGTCCCGAACGAGGATGGCCGCGATGTCGAAACGATCCTGGTGGGACGCGAGGGTGCGGTCGGTGGCATCGTCAGCCATGGATTTTTGCCGGCCTATACGCGGATCATGATCAAGGTGGGTGGCCCCTTCGTGCGGCTGCGGATTTCCAAGCTGGAGGCCGCCAAGGCGAAGTCCGTCACCCTGCGCAATCTGTTCGCGCGTTATGCCGATTGCATGCTGGCGCAGGTGTTTCAGTCGACGGCCTGCAATGCCATCCATTCGATCGAGCAGCGCACCGCGAAATGGATCATGTCGGCGATGGAGCGCACCGATGGCAACGAAGTGGTGCCGCTGACCCATGAGCAACTGGCGACCCTTTTGGGGGTCGGCCGCAGCTATACCAGCCGGGTGATCCAGACCTTCAAGGCGGAAGGCATTCTGGAGACCCGCCGCGGGTCGATCCTGGTCCGTAACCCGGAGGCCCTGCGGATCCGGTCCTGCCTCTGCAATGAGGCCGTTAAGGGCCATTTCGAGGAGGTTTTGCGGGGGGTCTATCCCGACCCCGAAAAGAGCAATTAAGCCCGCCTCCTGCCCGAAAAACAGCTAACCAAACGCCAAACAAACCATTGTTTTTTGACCTTTTCTGACTATATTGCGCCGCAACGCGTAGGGTGTGCCCGGTCTTTTGGCCGGGCTTCCTTTTTGGGGCCAAGGTCCAGGCCGTTGCCCTGTCGCATTTCAGGTTTATGAGCGAGATCCGGAAAAGTGGGTCCCGGTTTTCCGGCGAGATCGCGCTCCAGCCATT
>DATAIA010000753.1:0-2100 GCA_036262895.1 Xanthobacteraceae bacterium | reverse complement strand
TAGGCGATCTGCTTGTTGAGCAGGCCTTCCGACAACATCATCAGGACGCGCACCTGCTGCGGCGTCAGCGTCGCCATGCGCCCCATCAGCGCGGCGGACTCGGCGTCGGAGCCTGCCGAAAGATCGACGTCGGCCGGCGTCCAGACGCCGCCATTCAGGATGCGTGAAATCGCCGCACGCATTTCTTCGACACTCAGAGTTTTCGGAATAAAGCCGGAGGCGCCGAACTCCATGCAGCGGCGGATCGCGGCCGGATCGTCGTTGGCCGACACCACGATCACCGGCACGCTCGGATATTGCGCGCGGATATACAGCAGCCCGGAAAAACCGCGCACCCCGGGCATCGTCAGATCGAGCAGCACGAGATCGATTTCGCCGCCTTTGTCGAGCAACGCGACCACGTCGTCGAAAGTGCCGGCTTCCGCGATTTCCACCCGCTCCAGCAAACCGGAAACCGCCTCGCGCAGGGCGCCACGGAACAGCGGATGGTCGTCGGCAATCACCAACTGGTAAGTCTCAGGCTTCTCCACTGACAGAACTTTCTTATGGCTGAGAGGCGGCGGCGCGTCGCGCAAATCTTAGCGTCGATACGTCTTTCGTCCAATGTTCCACCCGATGGGGTCGAGCGCAAGTGTTCCGCCGCAATGCCGGCAACAATCGTGCTTCAAAGCTTGGCGAATATGACTTGAATTCAAGGTGATAGAGGCGCTCACGGACCCGTTTCAGGGCACCGGTGTCACGCGGCTCATCCGGCACCCGACAATTGCGCCAAAGGCTGTCCCTCAATGCGCTTGGTCAATTCCTCATGGATATTGCACAGCGTAACCTTGAGATAGTTATGCGTGGTCTCCAAATCGCGGCCGCGTAGCTTCTCGTGAATCGGCATCAGATCGAAATAAAGCGCCGCATATTGTTCGGGGACATCCATGGCGCGCTTGACCGGGTGCAGGCTGATCAGGCGCAAACGCCGTTCCAGGTCGGCCCGCAATTCCTGCCACGCATCTGGACCAAGAACTTCCGGCACCGGGTAACGGTCGAACACCGACAGAACGATCGCAACGAGCGCATCAAAATCACGCCCCCGGTCGCCGCCGGCTTGCGGGCGAATGACGCCTTCGACGATTTCGGCGACCATTGCGAGGCCGAGCGGAAAGGCGCGCCACCGCGATACATCGACCGCTTTGTGAAATTCCGGTTCCTTGAACAGCACTTTGGAATAATGCCCGGCGCGCGCGCGCGAGTACTCGTAGATCGCCTTTTGGACGAGGAAGGCCGCGTTGCCGTCAATGAACTCAGCGAGGTCGCGTTCATCACGAATCGGACGCCGGCGACTGAACATATCGAACAAGGCCATCCCCGATTCCTTCCGCCTTTGGGCGATGCTATCTCGCAATTGCGAACGTATAATGTCTGAAAAACCTAGTGAAATCATAGACAGTATTCAATGATATAAGCCTAAAGTATAATAATTAGATCATAAATCCAGATGATAACTTAACTTTAATCCAAATCCGCCGGCAAGAAGCGGATGCGCGCGGCGGCAGCAATGGGGGGATGCCGAAACCGCTCGTCACCGCTCCCCTCACATTCCACACCGATCCGCGACAAGCGGACGGTTTTTTGAGGGAGGGGCTTCGACTCATGACTCAAACCAAAGAATCTGCTCAAGCCAACACCGACGAGCATTGGAAGAGGACGACCCGGTTGATGCTCACGCATCTCGGCGCGTGGTTTTTCTTCGGCTTCGTCATCCACTTCTTCGTGGTCCCGCTAAACAGCGTCCACATTCCGATTCTCGGATTCCCTCTCGGCTTCTACATGGCCGCGCAAGGCTCGCTGATCGCATTCGTCGTCATGTTGTTCATGTTTGCAAGACAGCAGGACAAGATCGACCGCGAATTCGGCGTGGCCGAAGACGATTGAGGGGGGCAAACACCATGACAACGCAAACAGCCGGCAGCTCCGACTTTATCAAGAACCTCGGACGCATGTACGGCACGTATACGGGCAGCTTCATCGGCTTCATCATCCTGCTCGCGATTCTCGAGCAGGTTGGCGTGCCCAACAAGATCCTCGGTTATCTGTTCGTGTTCTTTACGC
>DATAIA010000752.1:0-2625 GCA_036262895.1 Xanthobacteraceae bacterium | reverse complement strand
CCCAGCATCGTCAAGGCGGGCGGCTACACATTCTTCGCCGGCAGTCGCAGTGATGCCTTCTTTTTCGATTTCGACGGCATCAAGAATCTGTTCGACATCGGGGGCAAGCGGAATTTTACCGAGCCTCACCTGAGCGGCAAGTCACCATGGACTGGCGTGGATTCGAATACTGAAGCAAACGTCTTCTCGATGGTGGTCGAACTGCCGACGAGCGAACTAGGCCCAAGGCCCGAAGTGCACATCTGGGGACGATGCAGCGTGCGGCAGGACGGCAAGCTGATCCACGTCGATCGCGCGGGCCATCCAAGTGTCAGCAGCTTTTTCAACACCGACGACACGAAGTTGGAATACAACGCCAGTGAACCGGTGAACGATCGCAAGCGCTGGCTCGATCAGTTCGTGCATCTGATGGGCCACACGGGAAACTACTCGCGCGAAGAAGCGATTGCCGAGATCGACAAGGAGCGCACGCTGCCGGACGTGCTGAATTTCGACCCGCCGAGGCCTGCAAAGTATCCCAACGGCCGCGTATTCACTGACGATGTGATCGATTACCGCCTCGCGTTCCTGACCAAGGGTGAATGCCCTCCCAGTGGTTTGAAACCACACACCGACACTCTCAAGGAGTTCCCGTACATCGGCACGCCGCATGCGAAAAGTAGCGGAGCATGAAATCGGTACAGGCGCGGACCACACCGAAAACTCGCGGTTGACGAGATCGGCGGAGGTTGTTCGCGTCGAAGGACGCGGCCAAAGGCTGCTTGTGGCAGACATTGTTGCAAAGGTCCTAAGTTGCATGCGTGCGCTCTCACCTCGGCAGCGTTATAACCTCGCGTCGGTGCTTGAGAAGAGGCAACAGTGCTATGGCGAGAACCTACCGTGAAATTGCTATAGAGGAGATGTTGCGAACCGTCGAAGAAGCGATGAGTCGTGTTATTGACTGGTGGGGAGACCTGCCGCCGCCGATGAAAGAAGCGGTCGAGCAGTTTCGCGGCCAACTTGGGGCGGCAATCGATTCCGTAGAATTTGTTAAAAGAGCACTCGACAGGCAAGTGCCCGAAAATGACCGCCGGGACGGCCTTGCCTGATCCGTTATGGCCCCTCTCTGCCAATTCCGAGCGGCGTAGTTTCGTCCGCTGACGAGGGTAAAGGGGAAGTGCTGAGCCTTAACGTTGGTGGCTGGAATTGACCCATAGCTGGAATGAGCCTCCACTGCATGCATCCGCATAGTTGGTGCTTTGAGCCCGGCAGGTAAGAAATCGTGTCTCAGCTTCGGCGCGCAATCTCCGGCGCATCACTCGGCATCATCCATTAAGCAACACCATCGTAAAGCGATCTGATCGAATGAGGGATCGTGTATAGGAGCAGTGAGATAGATAGACTGGGGGTAGGTGTTTTAGGGAAACTCTGAACAAGTCGGGATTCCCGAAAGCAGCGAATCTCTCCATCCTGATCTCAGTTTTGAGGGAGCGGGATCGATGCGACAGATGACATTCGCGATGGCGGGATTTGAGCGTTATTCCAAGACTACGCGGCGGATGGCGTTCCTTGCGGAGATGGAGCGCGTTGTGCCATGGCCGCACCTGTGCGCGCTGATCGATCCGTTTTACCCCCAGGCCGGAAACGGTCGCCCGCCGATGGGGCTGGAGCGGATGCTGCGGATCTACTTTCTGCAGCATTGGTTCAATCTGTCGGACCCGTCGGCGGAAGAAGCGCTTTATGATTCGGCGGCGATGCGGGCGTTCGTTGGCATTGATCTGGGTCGCGAGCCGGTGCCCGACGAGACCACGATGTGCCGCTTCCGCCACCTTCTCGAAACCCACCATCTGGGGGCGCGAATATTCGAAGAGGTGCATCGCCATCTTGAATCGAACGGGCTCAAGGTTTCCACCGGGACCATCGTCGACGCCACGATCATCCATGCGCCGTCCTCGACAAAGAATGCCGACAAGACGCGCGATCCCGACATGCATCAGACCAAGAAGGGCAATCAATGGTACTTTGGCATGAAGGCGCATGTTGGGGTCGACAGCAAATCCAAGATCATCCATGCGGTGGCCGCGACCGCGGCGAACGTCGCCGACAGCCAGGTGCTGGGCGATCTGCTGCATGGCGAAGAGACGCGCGTGTGGGGCGACCAGGCCTATCGCGGCCAGCGCCAAGTCATCAGGGATCACGCGCCGAACGCGCGGGATTTCACCCATCGCCGCTACCGCCAGAACGGCGTTGTCGACGAGGCCGAGCGAGCCAAGAACAGAACCAAATCCAAAGTGCGCGCCAAGGTCGAGCACGCGATCGGCGTGATCAAGCGGGTGTTCGGCTTCGTCAAGGTGCGCTATCGCGGCTTGGCCAAGAACGCCCATCGCCTGTTCGTCGCCTGCGCGCTGGCCAATCTCTACATCGCGCGCCGCCAGCTCATTAGCAGGCAAGCGGCGTGACACCAAAAACGCCCCCCAAAAACCCGACAATGGTACCAAAACGCGGTAAACAGATCGAGCCAATCCTATGCTTGAGGCGCCAATGACCGGAGGTTGCTTCGAAACTCCTGCTTATTCAGACGCTCCCTAACAGCAAAACAAGAGAACCGGGCCGGGGAACCAGCAGAAACAGACACCGACGGCGAAG
>DATAIA010000751.1:0-1657 GCA_036262895.1 Xanthobacteraceae bacterium | reverse complement strand
ATGCTGCCACCGAGAACGACGATCTTCGGATCGACGATCGCATTGACCGAGACGACAAGCAGCGCAGCAATGTCCGAGACTTTCCCGATCACTTCGACCGCGACAGGATCGTTCTCTTCGGCAAGGGCCAGGATGTCCCGGACGGAGGTATCCTTCTTGCCCCCGGAACGCTCGTAGAGCTCGCTAATTCCCCGGGCCGCTATCGCGCATTCCAGCGCGCCTCGTTCAAGGCTGTCCTTCGTATAGGGATCGGCGCCAAACGGCATATAGGAAATCTCGCCACCCGCTCCGTTCGCGCCGCGCATCAGCTTGCCGTCCTGAAGCACGCCAAGCCCAATGCCGGTCCCGAGCGAAATGAAGGCCACAGTATCGATTGCGGTCGCGCATCCCTGCCAGGACTCGCCGATGACGGCGGCGTTGACGTCGTTTTCCAGGACAACGGGACAGCCAAGCCTCTCGCTGAGCGTCCTGCCAATATCGATATCGGTGATATCGGTGAGGTTCGGCGCCATCGAGAGCGCACCCGTCGCGGGATCGACGACCCCCGGCGTTGCTATCGCCGCCACGAGGACGAAGTCCCTGGCAATGCCCATCTTTGCAAGCATGTCCGACAGCATCGCCTCCACCTGGTCAATCAGATGGTAGCCGCCGCGACGGTCGGATGGATATTCGATTTCGCCGACAACACTCCCGACGATATTGCCGAGCACGATGCGTGTCGTCGTCGCGCCCATGTCGATACCGACAGCATAGCCGGCGTCACCATTGACCTCATAGGTGATGGCTGTGCGGCCAATGCGCCCGCTCGTGACGCCCTTCTCTCGGACCCAACCAGCTTCCTCCAGCGCCCTGATGACCTCGGACATCGTCTGCTTTGAAAGGCCGGTGATCTTTGAAAGTTCGGCTCGCGACGTGGGTCCGGCATGGAGCAGCACGTCCATAACCGCGCGCACGGAAATCTGTCGCAGCACGGGCGGCGCGTTTTCGGTCAATACCATCGTCTAGCTACCCCGCCAGATCCGTCTTCATCGTTGTATCGGTGTTCTGCTTTTTCCATGAAAGCCCGCCGATTTCAAACTGCTTGTTGACAGCCCGCAAGCGCGGCCATAATAAATTCGTCAACCTGCCGAACAAATATCGCAAAAGGACTGCAATTGTCAAATATTTCAACCATTGCGTCTGGCTTGCGACGGGCAAAAATCACTCGTCGCGCGGACGAAGCGGGCGGATCTCAAGGCATGGTCGCCGGCGTCGACCTCGGCGGTACCAAGATCCTGGCAGGGCTTGCCGATCTGCAGGGACGTATTCTGGCAAAGGCCGAAGAGCCGACCGAACATGGCGCGGACGCTCCTGTATTGCGGCAAATTCCGCGGATGATTTTGTCGCTGCTGCAGGAAAATCGCGAACGCGGTCCGTTGCTTAAGGCTGTCGTCGGCGTACCCGGGGCGGTTTCGCCGGAAACGGGGCTTGCTTCGCTTTCCCCTCACTTGGCCATCCCGGCCGATCAGCCCCTCGCTGCGTTGCTCGCACGTGCCTTGCCGTGCCCCGTCGTAGTTGAGAACGACGTGAACCTCGCGGCGTTTGCCGAAGCCACGCTCGGCAAAGGACAGGATCAGGATTCGCTTGCATTCATCGCCTTCGGAACCGGTGTCGGCAT